>NZ_VOYM01000071.1:0-15826 GCF_013420285.1 Acinetobacter sp. YH01019 | reverse complement strand
TATTTGAACAATCTAAAATATTTGTATTACCTGAAAAAAGGCAAAGGCAATGTCCGCGAGTAGTGAAAATTAAAGCACAAAAATATCCAAGAAAATGCCAGTCAATTTCTTAACTGACTGGCATTACCACATGTAGGAGGTTTTTTTCTTCTTCATTAGTTCGCAATTAACCAAGAAGCAGCCAGTGCGAGTAAACCACCAGATGTTCCATCAATCCATTTTTGCTTACGTTCATCAATCTGCGTCTTTTGTGTAATATGTGCAAAGATCACACTCAAACTGCAATACACGATAAAAATTAAGCCAATAAATATCAGTGAAAGGATCAAGCCTTGGCTCACGGTATTACCAGTTTTATCGATAAACTGCGGTAAGATTGCGAAATAAATCAACATACCCTTGGGGTTTAAAAGCGCCGTAAAAAAGCCCTTTTTCACAGGATTTGAAGCTAATTTTTTCTCAATACTTAGTTTTTTATGAGTAAATACCGACCGCAACAAATGTGCTGATAAATATAAAAGGTAAGCGATCCCCAACCAGCGAATCGTTTCAAATAACACAGGAAACGAAACAATAATCGCTGCAATCCCTAATGCTACCAAAATCGAGTGCACCAAATAACCACTACATACACCTAGGGTTGCCATCATGCCCGCTTTTGCATCCTTACCCATCACTTGTGACAGGATAAACAGCATATCGGGTCCTGGTGTGAAAATAAGGGGGATTACCGTTAAGGCAAACAATGCAAATACAGACATTTCAACTTTTCCCTTTCGATGTCGTGAAAGTGGAATAAGTATGTTTGAAACTATATAAAATAGGATTTCAAATATTCTATAATATGTATTATTTTTCAAATTATATTCTAATTTATGAAGCTTTCTTCTAAGTCTATTTCAGTAAAGCTAGATCGAATCGATAAAAGTATCATTCGTGAGCTACAAAATAATGGCCGAATCCAAAATAATGATCTTGCCAAGGAAATAGGCTTGTCACCATCTTCATGTTTACGTCGAGTTAAAATCTTAGAAGACGCAGGTGTTATTCAAAATTACACGACTGTTGTCGACCCACAAAAAATTGGTTTTCAACTCATTTTGTTTTCACGTATTTGGTTAGTTGGTCAAGATGCTGAAACCATCGATACCTTTATTGAAGCCATGAAAGAATTACCACAAGTGATGGAGTGCTACATTATTTTAGGTGAATGTGATGCTATGCTAAAAGTCGTGGTACCAGACCTAGAAAGTTATCGTAAGTTTCAATCCACCCATTTAACCAAAAAGAACGGCATCACCAGTGTCAAAACCGATTTACCGAGTCAAATTATTAAACAGAGTTTCCAGTTACCTTTAGAAGATTTGTGAAGTTCATTTACACGTATATAAAAATATAAAGGCACCGATCCGGTGCCTTTTCAGTCAGTATTCACAGTAATTAAGCAGTTTGGCTCTCTAAAAAATCACGATGTACATGGCTTAAGTCAATGAGCTCATATTTTTGTAAATCAAAAATGCGCCAAACTGTCATTGCATCTTCTTTACTATCAACCATTTCAGTTGCTTTGGTACTGAGTTGCCACTGCTTGTCTGAAATCCAAATATAATGCTGACCCGTTGCTGAATCATATGCCTGCACTTTCCCGTCAGCATTAATTCCTTGTACCTGTGCCCCCGCAGGCATGACTGCTTCCATATCTGGTAAGTTAATTTCAACAAAGTGCTTAATCTGGCGTAAACCATAGCCCGCAAAAATTTCTTTTTGCTTTGCACTTAACTGGTCATATTTTTCTTGAATATCTGCAATCATGTTATGGCCTATATATTTTGAACAATACAGCGTGACTAAAATGCCGAGTCAAACGGACTAATTTCATTACGACTAGGTAATGGACAATTTTTATACCTGATAATTTGAATTTTTATAATGCGACAATAGTTCAAAATATCAGTCAATTTTACCAATATTCTTGTCTAAGCTTATTTAAATTTCATGAAAGTGACTTAAATCGTACATTTCAGTGACTCCCAACTCGTTAAACCACTCTAAATATGTAGCAAAGATCAAACCACATTAAAGTGCAATGTTTTTAAATTTGTTACTATTCTTTATGCTGCGCGCGTGGGTGTGCTTGATCATACACTTGTGCGAGTCGATCAAAATCCACATGCGTATAAATTTGTGTCGTGGTTAAATTACTATGTCCCAGCATTTCCTGCACAGCTCTTAAGTCCCCACTATTAGACAACATATGACTGGCAAAACAATGACGCAATAAATGCGGATGTAAATCTACATTTACCCCTGCGCGCTGTGCTTGAAATTTAACTCGATTTTCAATTTGACGCACGCCGAGTGGTTGCCCTTTTTGGGTAATAAACACTTGAGCTTCTGGCACAAAATCACCATGCCATGCAGGGTATAATTGTAGCCAATGCATCACCGCTTCTTTTGCTTTTGAGCCAAAAGGCACAATGCGGGTTTTATTCCCTTTACCTGTAATACGTAATAATTGACGATTAAAATCGATATCGCGAATGGTAAGCCCCTGCACTTCAGCTAAACGTAGTCCACTTGAATACAATAGCTCTAAAATGGCTTTGTCTCGAATCCACAGTTGTCGTTGAGTTTCCGTTTCGGGCTCAGGCTGTTCCATGATTTGTTGAATCGTTTCAATATCTACCAAACCAGGTAAAGGACGTGATTGACGTTTTAATTGAAAATCATCTGCAGGATTAAATGCCAAATATTGTCCTTGTTCAGCCCATTTCATAAATTGTCGTATAGAAGACAACATCCGCTGCAAACTACTCGGACTCAACTGAAACTTTTCAACTTTATAAGCAACAAACTCACGCAAGTCTGTTTTTTCAACATCACTCAGCTGAATATTTCTTGAGACACAGAAATGCATAAAATCCTGAACATCTCGTTCATATGCTTGCAGTGTATGCTTCGACTGATTCTGAATCTCACGTTGCTTTAACCACATTTCAATTAGTTGAGCATTATCTACCGTCATTTGCGATCTCCAATACTCAACTTGAATTGCTGTCTCATCAAAATATTCTACGGCCTGATTTGGTTCTTCATTGAGGAAGATTGTACGCTATGAAAATAGTCTTGCAAAAAAACCTTTCTTCTTCCTCTGAAATCGCTAAACGCATTTTTTAATGAAGTAAAAAATACCGCTATAAAAAAGCCCTGAATAAATCAGGGCTTTCATTTTAACCTTGGAAGTAACTTAAGTCTAAGCGTCCTTCGTAAACGGTTGCGGTTGGACCAGTCATCCAGACCACCTCACCTTCTTTCCATTCAATTTGCAATTTACCACCAGCCAATTCAATTTCCACTGAATTTGCCAATAAACCACGACGCATACCAGACACAGCTGCGGCACAAGCGCCTGTACCACAAGCTAAGGTTTCGCCCACACCACGCTCAAACACACGTAAACGTGCTTGCTTTTCGTTGATGATTTGCATAAAACCTGCATTCACACGTTGTGGAAAACGCTCATGTGATTCAACTTGTGGCCCCATCGTCGCAACATCAGCGGTAATCACATCAGGGACTATCGTCACGGCATGTGGATTACCCATATTCACAACATCAATGGTCAATTGCTGATTGTTTGCCAGTGCAATGTCATACAAGTTTTCAGGCTCGTCTGCCAAAAATGGAATTTCGTGCGGTAAGAATTTTGGATAGCCCATATTCACGCGCACCCAACCATTTGCACCCAATTCAGGCTCTACAATTCCTGATTTGGTTTGCACTTTAATTTTGGTTTTCGTGGTTAACTGACGTTCATGGACAAAACGCGCAAAACAGCGTACGCCATTGCCACATTGTTCTACTTCAGAGCCATCAGCATTAAAAATGCGATATTTAAAATCAACATTCGGTAAATCTGGTGGTTCTACAATTAAAAGTTGATCGAAACCAATACCAAAATGACGATCTGCTAAACGTTGGATGGTCACTGTGTCGAGGTATGCACGTTGGCTGATTAAATCAACCACCATGAAATCATTGCCCAGGCCATGCATTTTCGTAAATTCTAATAACATCTGATTTACTCCTTATGGCAACAGGCTTTCACGTTCCCAAAGCGACTCAATCGTTTCACGTTCACGAATTAAGTGTGCTTGGTCAGCATCTACCATCACTTCTGCCGCACGACCACGACTGTTATAGTTAGAGCTCATGACAAAACCGTATGCACCAGCACCCAATACTGCCAGTACATCATTTTCTTTCAGTGCAAGCTCTCGCTCTTTCCCTAAGAAATCACCTGTTTCACAGATTGCACCAACAACATCCCATTGTTGTTTTTCAACATCGTTACGTGGAGTTACTTCTTGAATGTCCATCCATGCTTCATACAATGCAGGGCGAATTAAATCATTCATTGCTGCATCAATAATGGCAAAGTTACGGTGATTGGTTGGTTTAAGTAAATCAACTTTAGTCAACAACACACCTGCATTAGCAGAAATGCTACGACCCGGCTCCATATACACTTTTAGTCCCAATTTTTCTAAAGCTGGGCGCATCGCGTTGGCATATTCTTCAACTGTAGGCGGAACTTCATCTTTATAAGTCACACCCAAACCACCACCAATGTCGATATGCTTCAACTCAATACCTAATTCTTTGAGTTTGTTAATCATCACAATGACACGATCAAGCGCATCTACAAAAGGCTGTGTTTCGGTCAACTGCGAACCGATGTGACAATCAATACCGACTATTTCAAGATTTGGCAAAGATGCAGCATATTGATAAGTTTCAAATACTGAATCTGAAGGAATACCAAATTTATTTTCTTTCAAGCCAGTTGAAATATATGGATGCGTTTTAGCATCAACATCTGGGTTTACACGTAATGAAATCGGGGCTTTTTTACCTAATCCTGCCGCAACTTTTTGGATACGATCCAGTTCAGCATAAGATTCAACGTTGAAGCAAGCAATGCCTACTTCTAATGCTTTTTGAATATCTGCTTCAGTTTTGCCCAAGCCAGAGAATACGATTTTTGATGCATCCCCCCCCGCTTTTAATACTCGCGCTAATTCGCCGCCAGTTACAATATCAAAGCCAGCGCCCTGCTTGGCAAGCACGTTTAACACCGCAATATTTGAGTTAGACTTTACCGCAAAACAAATTTGATGATCGATAAAGCTAAATGCACGATCCATATCTAAATAATGCTTTTCAAAAGTCGCTTTTGAATAAACATATAGTGGTGTGCCGTATTGCTGCGCAAGTTGTTGTAATGAACATTGCTCTGCATGCAATACCCCATTAATACGGGTGAAACTCATGGAGGTATCCTTTCTAAAAAAGCATTAAGGTGTTGGGTTTGAATTAGACGCTTCAGCAGGTGCAGTTGTCGTTTCCTTATCCTGCTTTTGCTGTGCAGGCGTATCTGGATAAATCAAATATTTTGCTCGTTTATCTGCATTGCCATCAGAAGGCAAATGTAATGCACCAGACTGTCCACATGCAGTCAGTAAAACACTGCTGATCAGCACGATCATTTTATAATTCATAAAGCGATACATAATCGGACCTAATGAAAAGATTTTTCCGAGTATAACGTGATCAACACGCGGATAAAAGAAAAGCCCTGTAATTCCTAGATGGCTTATTTGCGCCCTGCACTAATTTTAAGCATTTTTGTATTTTTATCGCTCATCTCAAAAAATCTATCTTGCAATAGTGCCTTAAAAACATTGATTTTACTGACATCGCTTATCAATTTGTAAACTATTCATAGTCCGATAAATGTTCTCTAAAACCAATCCATGTCAGCTGTTTTTATCCATCAAACATTAAATTGGTGGTAAGGATTCAACCCATAAAGATCACATTGGGTCATGTAAAAAATCAGCCTTGTAGTGAAAAATTCGCATAAAAAAACTGCTCCCTAAGGAGCAGTTTTTTTATTTCATCAGTATTATTTAGACTTATTTATGCTTCGGCTTATAGAAACAAAAATAACCAATCAATAAGACGACAAACCAAATTGGGCTGACCATTAATGCTTTCATGGTATCCGCTTCAAGGGATAGCACGTAAATCATACCAATAAAGAAGATAATCACGATCCAACACGTAAACAAACCGCCAGGAAGTTTAAATGTTGATTTAGCATGTAATTCTGGGCGTGTTTTATAGTAAACGATATAGCTCCAGATAATCATGAGCCACACACAGATAAATAAAATCGTTGAAAGTGTGGTTGCCAAAGTAAATGCTTCAACCGTGTTAGGTACAAAGTACTGTAATGCAGCACCGAGTAGTAAACACACTGCTGAGAAATACAACGCATTTGCTGGAACAGCACGTTTATTTAAGTGACCAAACGCTTTCGGGCCTTGCTCTTCACGAGACAAACCAAACAACATACGCGATGTAGAGAACACACCACTATTCATTGATGACATTACTGAAGATAACACCACCAAATTCATAATGATGGCTGCAGCAGCAATACCCGCTTGGCTAAACAAATTCACGAAAGGAGAAATGCTTGGATCAATCTTATTCCAAGGCGTAACTGACATTACAATCACCAGTGCAAGCACATAGAAAATAATGATACGAATTGGAATCGAGTTCACTGCTTTAGGCAAGTTATGCTCTGGGTCTTTGGTTTCAGCAGCAGTTGTACCCACCAATTCCACCCCAACAAAGGCGAAAATAGCAATTTGGAAGCCAGCTAAGAAGCCTGTTACCCCTGTTGGGAAGATCCCGCCATGCGACCATAAATGATTAAATGATGCAACATCACCCGCAGTAGATGTAAAGCCTGTGAAGATCATCCACAAACCAACACCAATCAATACCACAATCGCAATGATCTTAATTAAGGCAAACCAGAACTCAAGCTCACCAAAGAGTTTCACAGTAACGAGGTTCAAGCCCATGATAAAGACAATGGCGGCGATACTGATCATCACCCCTTCTTCTGGTGAGAACGAGTTTCCTCCATTAAAAAACTGTAAGTAATAAATAATGGCTGATAAATCTGCGATACCAATCGTGATCCAACATAACCAATAGGTCCACCCCACGAAATAACCTGCCCAAGGGCCAATTAAATCGGTCGCAAAATCGATAAATGATTTATACGCAAGGTTTGATAGTAATAACTCGCCCAATGCACGCATGACGAGAAAAACCATGAAACCAATAATCATGTAAATAATTAAAATGGAAGGGCCAGCTAAACTGATGGTCTTTCCTGACCCCATAAATAAACCTGTACCAATCGCACCACCAATTGCAATTAATTGTAGGTGTCGGTTGGACAAGCTTCGTTTCAAATCACCACTTGTTTCTGGCGATCCATGAATTTCGTTAGACATATTGTTAATTCAACTTCGCGTTCCATTGGCGACAAATTAACGTAAAAAATTAAGAAAATACAAAAATATTTATCACCATCTATATTTTCGAATTAATTTACAAAGTTAATTTATTTTTCTTATATATAAAAAACAGCAGTAAAACCGTATATTCACTTGATCAATAAAACAACATTTTGCTTGTAAAAAGCTAAATTTCATGTAAAAAATATTTCTCAAACGATAAAAACATGCTCGATAAATCATGGAAGTTTCAAACAATGGCATGTCAATTGCTTCTTTTTACTGAAACGAAGCATTCATTCACTCAGGGCTAATAAGAAGAAAGATACTATGGAAAATTTACATAAAATCATGGAGACACTTAGTGGTTGGGTCTGGGGCCCATACATGTTGGTGCTCATTGTAGGCACAGGTGTCTTCCTTACCTTCCGTTTATTATTTTGGCAGTTCCGTATGTTGCCTTTGGCCTTTAAACAGGTTTTTGGAAAACATGAACATGCGAAATCACACGATGGCGATATTTCGCATTTCGCATCCCTTATGACCGCACTTTCAGCCACCATTGGTACCGGTAACATTGCAGGTGTTGCAACAGCCTGTGTGCTCGGCGGGCCGGGCGCCGTATTTTGGATGTGGATGACTGCATTATTTGGTATGGCCACTAAGTATGGTGAAGGTGTGTTGGCAGTCAAATACCGTGTTAAAAACGAAAATGGTGAGATGAATGGTGGCCCGATGTATTACATCGAACGCGGTTTAAAGTGGAAGTGGCTCGCGGTCATCTTCGCATTATTTGGCACCTTGGCATCTTTTGGAATTGGGAGTTCGGTACAATCCAACACTGTCGCACTGGCTGTAGAAAACAGTCTGGGTATTGAAACTTGGATGACAGGTATTGTAATCACTGCATTCTCTGCCTTAGTGATTCTTGGCGGTATTAAATCAATTTCAACTGCATCTTCTTATATTGTCCCAATTATGGCTGTGGGTTATGTCGCAGGTGGCTTAATCATTATTTTGAATAATCTCGAATTGGTGATTCCTGCACTAAAAATGATCTTCACCTATGCTTTTACTGGTGAAGCAGCAGTTGGTGGTGCGATTGGTGCGGCTATTCGTTACGGTGTAGCACGTGGAGTCTTTTCAAACGAAGCGGGTATGGGTTCAGCGCCGATTGCCGCAGCTGCAGCGAAAACTGATCACCCTGCCCGTCAAGGTTTAGTTTCAATGACCGGTACTTTCATTGACACCATCATTGTATGTTCGATCACTGGTATTGTGCTTGTGATGGGCTTCATCGTTGCGGGTAACAGTTTTGGTGATCAAACGGGTGCGGTATTAACCATTAGTGTGTTTGATAAATTATTACCAGGTTTTGGTGGCTGGGTCGTCACCTTTGGTGTGGTGTTCTTCGCTTATTCAACTATTCTGGGTTGGAGTTACTATGGCGAAAAATGCTGTACCTATCTCTTAGGTGAAAAGTCCGTACTATTTTATCGTCTTATTTACATTGCATCGGTGTTCGTAGGCTGTGTGGCAACACTCGATTTAGTTTGGTTATTCGCAGACACTTTTAATGGTTTAATGGCGGTACCGAACTTAATTGCCTTACTGCTTCTTTCAGGTGTCATCGCGAAAGAATCGAAAGACTTTATTGCACGTCGAAAGTCGGGCGAACTGTATTAATTTTTTAATAAAAAAGCCACGGATATCGTGGCTTTTTTTATTTATATACCGTTTAGTTATTTATTGAATTGTCCCAATAGGCCCATCATCAAGTTGATCATCCGCATCATCATTTGGTTTTTTTAAGCTTCTCTTGCTTAAATCTTCTGGTCGTGAATCTATATTTTCAACAAAGCCTTCACCAAATTGATCACCAAACTCGTCTTCGTCATATTCCATTTCAAAGCCTTCGTCATCAAATTCATCATTTGCACGATCCGTTTCAATTTCTAAAGCGAGCTCCAAAGAGAGTGAATAGAACAACACACCATCAATTTTCATATTGCCTTGTTCATCTTCAAGATATTCACTCAAAGTACGAAACGCGGGATTATTCACATCAAATGGAACATCCACATAAATATCCCCACTATAGCTGACGAGCAAAGCCTCACCTGCAAGCCCCATACAAGGAAAATATTCAATATTTTGTAAATCTAACCATTCAAATAACGCATTACGTGCATGGTTATTTTCCTGATGTTCATGATCATATTCTTCAAAATGTACAAACAGCACATCACGATTTTTTTCACGTGCAATCTCATCAATGTGTTTCACTAAAAGTGGCATGCGTTGTTCCATTTCATTTAGAAGGTTTTAGCATTATAAACGTTGCACTTGATGAATGTATAAGTCTCTGCAATTAAACGTCGTGACTTGTCGTGAAAGCATTTTTTTCAAGTTAAGGTCTTGGTTTTTTTGTGCATTCACCGCTATGCTGTGACTCAATTTGAGTTGATGTATGTATTCCTATGGCTAAAGCAAAAAGTGTCTATCGTTGCGAACAATGTGGTGCCGACCATACAAAATGGGCCGGTCAATGTTCTGAATGTGGTGAATGGAATTCACTAAACGAAGTCAGTATTGCTCCTGTGGTAACTCATCGTGCCCAACCGAAAATGGGTGGCGGCTATGCTGGCCAAGCGGCAGCAGTCACTACGTTAAATCAAGTGTCTGTTTCAACAGAATCACGCTTAGCTACAGGTATAGGTGAGTTTGACCGCGTACTTGGTGGCGGTTTAGTCACAGGCTCCGTAGTTTTAATTGGCGGTGACCCTGGTATTGGTAAGTCGACTATTTTATTACAAACCGCTACGCATATGGCTGCAAGCAAAAGTTCAGCCTTATATGTCACTGGTGAGGAATCACTTTCTCAAGTTGCATTACGTGCTCAACGACTCGACCTGCCCACAGATCAACTTAAAGTCATGGCAGAAACATGCGTTGAGCGGATTTGTGAAATTTTAGCCCAAGAACGCCCTGCTGTTGCGATCTTAGACTCTATTCAAACCCTGTATACCGAAACGTTGCAATCAGCACCTGGTGGCGTTTCTCAAATCCGTGAATCTGCTGCATTACTGACACGTTTTGCGAAGAATAGCGGGACGTCACTCTTTATTGTCGGCCATGTAACTAAAGAAGGTTCTTTAGCTGGCCCAAGGGTACTCGAGCACATGGTCGATTGTGTTCTGTATTTTGAAGGCCAGTCCGATTCTCGCTTCCGTATGATTCGGGCAGTTAAAAACCGTTTTGGTGCAGTCAATGAACTGGGCGTATTTGGCATGACCGATAAAGGTCTACGTGAAGTTTCAAATCCTTCGGCCATTTTCCTCAGTCGTTATGACGAAGCGATTCCCGGCTCAATTGTAATGATCAGTCGTGAAGGCACCCGCCCACTGTTGGTCGAAGTTCAGGCTTTGGTCGATGATGCTCATGGACAACCACGCCGTGTCGCCTTAGGTCTTGAGCAGAACCGTTTGAATATGCTGTTGGCAGTGATGCATCGTCATGGAGGCGTACAAACCGCTGGACAAGATGTATATGTCAATGTGGTTGGTGGTCTTAAAATTACTGAAACGGGTTCTGACCTTGCTGTCCTACTGGCTTGTGCCTCTAGCTTACGGGGTAAAGCCTTACCTCAGCATCTCGCAGTTTTTGGTGAAGTTGGTTTATCTGGTGAAATTCGCCCCGTACCCAATGGCCAAGAGCGGTTGAAAGAAGCCATCAAACACGGTTTTAAATATATTATTTTACCGCGTGGCAATGCCCCCCAGAAACCAATTCCGGGTGTACAAATTATTTCGGTCGCTCGTTTACATGAAGCCCTAAGTCAGGCCATGACCTTGTGTGATGAGACTTAGGTTTATTTTTGATTTATTTTGATGATTTTTCCAAGTTTTTACGCATGTTCTATTGAAATTAATGCCAAATGACTGCATAAATACAGGGCAATTCAAACTTTATATAGGAAAATTTGATGGAAGTTCGACAGCGTGGTTTGATGACTGCTCTTTTAACAGCAGCCCTTTTGGTAGCTCCAATTGCAGAAGCTAAGCGTGCCGGTGGCGGTAAAAGCCATGGTATGAGCCGTCAGGCAGCTCCTGCTCAGTCTTATCAACAACCTCGTCAATCTGCTCCAGCTCAACAACCTGTTGCTCCTGCAACAGCACCTGCTAAATCTGGTTCAAATGTTGGCGGTATGGTTGCTGCCGGTGTTGCTGGTGCGGCAATTGGTGCTGTAGCTGCAAACGCTCTTGCTGATGACAACAACGGTCAAGCAGCATCTGAAGCGCAAGCTCAACAACAGGAAGAAAAAGGCGGTATTCCAAGCTGGATTTGGATCTTACTTGCAGCTGCAGCAGCCTTCTTCATTTTCCGTAAGATGGGCGCAAAAAAAAAACTAGCCGCTAATTCAAACCCGTATGCGCCTAACAGCGGTGCGAATAACGCACCGTTTGGCCAGCAAAATGCTGTTCCACGTGCAGGTAACGATAGCACTAATATTTTTGGTCAATCTGTAGGTGGTTCAACTGCGTCAAATGCACCGCAAACGAATGCTCCTTTTGCTGGTGGTGCGTATACGAATTCGGGTAATCAATTACCGGATGGTACTGAACCTGCAACATTCTTACGTGTAGCTCGTCAGCGCTTTAACCACATTCAATCAATGAATACAGCAAGTAATATTGCTGAAATTCAACGCTACTTAACTCCAGACCTTTACCAGTCGATGTATAACGACATCATGGCAAATAAAGATGAAGACGTAGCTGAGTTTTCAAACTTAAATGCTATGGTTGCAGATTCTGCGACAGAAAATGGTCAATATGTTGTTAGCGTTCGCTTTACAGGTACTGTAAGCGAAGACTTAAACAGCCTTCCACAACCTTTCGCAGAAGTTTGGCATTTTGTTAAACCTGCTGGTTCAAATGAAGACTGGAAAGTTGCAGGTATTCAGCAAGAGCAATAATTTTAGGTTTTAACCTATGAAGAAGTAGCGGCTTAGGTCGCTATTTTTTTGCCTATTTTTTAAGACAATTCCCTTTTTTCATGTTGAGTAGCTTCTTCAACATTTTCTAAAATATTGAATAAAATAAAAATATACATCCTACAAGCATTCTAATAATTAATAATAATTGTTATCATTTAGATTAACTTTCATAAATTTCCTTGTAATTTAGACGATGATAAATAGCTCACCGCCTGAAGCTGTTGTGACGCAAGTTACAAATTCTGCACCTTCAAAAATCAAATCCGCACCCTCCCTCCTCGTCTATCGCTTGATGATTTTCTATCGCTTTGCCTTAGCCATGATTGGTGGTTATGTATTGGCCATGCTGTCAGCAATCGTCATCGCAGATTATTTTCAAGAAGACCGCGGCAGTGCTGCCATGAGCGCCACTCTAATCGCTTTTTTACTGTGGGCATGTGCATTTATTTGGGTATTTATGGTGAATAAAACCAGCAAAGCTACATTAGGCATTGTTATTCCAACGCTGTGCTTGTACATCATTTATAAAATGCTAGGAAGTTGATATGCGCATAGATGCAAAAACTGAAGGCCCACGCCAATCAATGTCTTGGCTACATACATGGGCGAGCCTAATTTTAGGTTGGTTGCTCTATGCAATCTTTTTGACTGGAACACTAAGTTTCTTCAAAAATGAAATTACAGTGTGGATGACACCTGAAGTTCATCAATCTGTTCCAGCAAGTTCGCAAATACAGCAAACACAGGTCGCTTTAAATTATTTACAGCAAAACCATCCAAATGCTGGCGCTTGGAATATTTTACTGCCAAACACGCGACAAAATGCCACTTTAGTTACTGTACGCGAACAGGGTGAAGACCCTCGTGCACGTCGTGGTGGTAAACAAATTTATATCGATAGCGCGACGGGTGAAGTACTAAAACCACGTGAAACTCGAGGCGGTAGTTTCCTCTATCGTTTTCATTTCGAACTGTATGGCATGCCACGTATTTGGACACGTTGGTTCGTGGGCATTGCAACCTTATTGATGCTTGTTGCAATTATTAGTGGTGTGATCACTCATAAAAAGATTTTTAAAGATTTCTTTACCTTCCGCTCAGGTAAAGGTCAACGCTCATGGCTTGATGCACATAATGCGACAGCTGTTTTCGCGCTTCCCTTCCATATCATGATTACATTTAGCGGTCTTTTACTTCTGCTTTTTACCATTATGCCGTGGGGTATTGAACGGATCTACGATAATCGTGGCCAATTTTTACAAGAACAAAACCGTGCTTTAGTTGAAGAAAAAAAATCAGAACAAGCTAACAATCAAAATGAACGTTCAGAGCCTAGTGGAAATCCTGAACGTGCTGCAAAATCAGAATCTACTACCCAAGGTGGAATACAACAAGCCCGTGGAAATCATGTCGATCAGCAAAATCGTATTGAAAGACGCGGCGAGCGCAAAAAACGTGATGATAAACCAGTTGTAGCTGCACCATTGACAAATTTAGCGCCAATTGTGATGGCAGTACAAAAGGAATGGAAAACCAATCCAATTAGTACAATCAGCATTATTGCACCAAATACAGATCAAGCCAAAATCGAACTGCGTGCACTTCATGGCGAAAGCGTGGCATATCGTAACGTTTATGCGAGTAAACAGTTTGATGGTGTTAGCGGTAAAGACCTTACGGACGAAAGTGCCAAACTGAAGAATCCATCGGTTCCAATGGGTATCTACAATGTCGTTACCACCTTACATGAAGCACGAGGTGTAGATCTTGCTCTTCGTTGGTTATTATTTATTTCCGGCATTGTTGGTACGTTAATGGTCGCAACAGGTCTCATCTTATGGTGTGTGAAACGAGCACCACAGCAGCAAAAGCAAGGCTATAAATCATTTGGTTACCATACTGTAGAAGTAACTAATATTGCTGCCATTATTGGTCTTCCAATTGCCTGTGCAGCATTCTTCTATGCTAACCGTTTTATCCCTACCAGCATGGAAATGCGTTCAAATTGGGAAATTCGTAGCTTCTTTATTGTCTGGCTCATTACTTTCATTTATCCAATGTTCTGCACACATCGTCAGGCCTGGTTAGAACTTTTAGCGGTTGCTTCGGCACTTTATGCACTGCTACCAATTGTGAACTTTATGACTGGCGGCCAGCCACTTTGGAACACTGTAGTACATGGTCAGTGGATGATTGCATCCTTTGATATTGCGATGTGGTTGTTGGCTGTTTTATTTGCCTATTCGTTCTATAAAGTCAAAAATCATAAAGGACTCCCTACTAAAAAAGCACGTGTTACACAGGAGTTGAAAGGATGATCTTCTTCTTATGCATTTGGGCTTTAAGCTGTTTAGGTTTTTTTGCACTGGCCAGCAGTATGTCAAAACATCAAAAGCAATTTTTTAGTAAAGAATTATCTTTAGGGCAAACACGCTTAGCGACTTTGGTTGGTTGGTGTTTACTCATTGTCACTTTACTCATTTGTCTTTCCCTAGGAACACCAAGTAATAACATCAGTTATTGGTTTGGCGCGTTGACGATTGCTGCATTAAGTGTTGGCTTATGTATTAGTTATTTCCCAGCATACTTTTGGAAATATATTGGTGGTTTAGCGGTTATTGCGATTTTTAGCTACGGCATGTTGCTCGTTTAATTACCAATAATCGTTTTCGATACATCCTACACGTGTGAAAAGCCAATCTTCGGATTGGCTTTTTTCATACCAACCCATTAGGCTATATCTATTCTGCTCTTTTGGATTTCATATGTCTGAACTTTCGATCTCTCCTGCTTTATATAACCGCGCAATGGCGGGCAACAAAGATGCTCAATTTGAACTTGCTGAAATTTATATGCAAAGTGAAAATGATGAGCATGTTGAGCTTGCAGAAGAATGGGCACTCAAAGCTGCACAACTCGGTCATGTTGAGGCTATGTATTGGTTGGGTGAAGGTTATGCAGTCTATGCGAAAGATATGCAAGAAGAAGATCCTGAAGAATCTAAAGCTTATTTTGAACATGCGCATCGTTGGTTAGAACAAGCAGCTAAACATAATCACCCTGCTGCGATTTTAGAATTGGCAAACTTTTTCCGTCGTGGTGATGTAGTAGAAAAAGATGTAACAAAGTCGATTGAACTGGTGGAGCAATCTGCAAAATTAGGTGAGGTTCAAGCCATGCGTGATTTAGCTTTTATTTATGCCAACGGCTTAGGCATTGATGCCGATGAAGATAAAGCAGATTACTGGACAGAAAAAGCCAATACCTTAGAGCAACCAGAAGCTTAAATTTCAAAGTAAAAAGCCCGTCAATTGATTAATGCCAGTCAGTTAAGCAAAAAAAGTTAAAATGCTGTAAAAAGAGCGTATGTAAATACGCTCTTTTTTTATGAATTTATCTCAGAATCTAGATTTAACATTAAAACAAACCCTACCTTCACTTT
>NZ_VOYM01000070.1:0-15969 GCF_013420285.1 Acinetobacter sp. YH01019 | reverse complement strand
TGTACATAGTGCACTAGGTTATGTGCCACCTTTTGATTTTGAAGCAATGTACTATGATAAAATTAATCCGTTAGGTCAGGTGGCCTAACTTAAATAAAAAAGTCTCCGACAAACCCGGTACGGTTCAGTTATTTAAATTAAAAGAAATTAGGACAGTATCGGATTTTTTATTTCCTAGCAGAGATAGCCTTATACAGCCAATGAGTGAAGCAACTTTAAATAATGCTTTGAAAAATCTAGGCTATCGAGGTCGGCAAAGCCCTCATGGTTTTCGACATATAGCAAGTACTGCCTTAAACAATCAATTTAGTGATAAGGAACAAGTGATTGAAGCTTGTTTAGCGCATAAAAAACATGGTGTAAAAGCTGTTTATGACAAAGCTACGCATTTAGAAGAACGAATTAAAATTATGCAGTGGTGGGCTACTCACTTAGACGAAATATGTTCAGCTAAAAGAATAATCTAGCTTCGTTTAGGAGGGGATATTCATACTAGCTCAAACTGAATCTGACAGATACCTAACTATAACTAAGATATCTTGTCAAATTTAGTTTGAATAACTGCAAATTATTATATTGATATATCCAAAACAAATATATCAATACGTCCTTTTAATTCACTTGGTAGTTTGTTCTCTAAAATTACTTTTAGCTCTTGAGCTGAGCTAACATCATGATTTTTTTGATTAGCTACTTTTTCATTCATACCAAACCATAATACGAAATAAATTCCCTGTTGTTCTGCATCTGGATGGATCGAATATCTCTCAGCTAACTGCGTTGATGCAGCAATATATAATTCCTTGTGCCATTGGCCTTTGGATTCAAGTACTAGAAGTTTTCTCTGATTATCAATTACTTTAGCAAAAGTTATGTCACAACGATTAGCATGTTGCATCTGATGCTCTAAAGTTACAATAATCCCTTTGTTTGAAAGCCTTAATTTCAATCTATCTGCAACAATTTTGGTAGCATCTACCTCATTTAAATGAATATATTCTAAAATAGTCGATCCATCATATTGCTTATGATAAAAAAGCGAAGGTGATGTTGTATCTCCTCCTCGGAGATCATTTTGATAAAACTCTAACTCTTCTAAAATTAATGCTCTTAAACCTTCTACTGTAATCACACTATCATTATCTAAAAAATTAACGATTTCTTCTGAAGACGGAGCCTTAAAATTAACTAAAGCAAGGTTACGAATAAGGGTCGAACGTATGCTCTTTAAATCTAATAGCATGCCTTCAAATCTTGAATCTGCAATTAAATCATTAACAATTGATAAAGTATTTTCAGAAATATGCTTGGTAAAATTCCAAATTAAATTACTTAAAAACCTGTAAGCTGTTTCATTTGGAGGATCTCCCGTGCCCCAAGAATCAGGTAAATCGACCTTTGGCCACTGATCTATAAACTCATCTAAAATCCACCATATTTTAGTCGGTGTTAATGCTGGCCAAAATGGATGATCACCATGACGAAGACCTTCACTTCTATCATTTAAAATAAATATGATTTTTTCTTGTAACTTTAAATAATTCCAATAAGGCTCTATTTCCATTTCATCAAGAAAGAAAAATGCCCTAACAAACCAGAATATTACTTTCGAATTTATACTTTCTGAATCAGCAGTATGAGTTGTTAGTTGTTCATTTAATTGTTCACAACGTAATACAATTAATTTATTTAATTCATTTCGATCGCAAAATTGTGCACTTAAATCGAATAGTGTTTTTGTAGTTTCTATACTGATATCTTGGTATTGATGCAGCCATTCAAGAGGTAAAGTTGCTTGAAACTCTTTAAATGTATCACTGTAACGTAACCAACTGACTTGTGTATGTTGACAGCCGCTATATGTAAGCTGAGGTTCAATATAATCTTTTATAAATTGTAGTCGACTCTTAGAATCTGGAAAAAGGATTCGGTCAACTTCATTCTTTAGTGCGTCTCGTTCTTCATTAGAAACAGCACTATAATGCATATCAATACCAGTGCGTAATGCCTTGAGCAGCTCTAACTGAACACCTTCAATACTTCCATGCTCTCTGAAGATTTGAATACATGCAGCGTATAATATAACCTCTGAGTGATAACTAATAGAAGAACATTGAGCTTTCGCAAGCTCACTTAAACTAGGAACGTGAGACTGTATAAATGGTAAACAGTTTTTTAGAGCATTCCTTACTAAGTTTTCATCACCAAACTCTATTTCTATTCTTTCAGGCTTATTTAAAATATGTGTTGCAAATCCAATCAAGCAATTCCAATGCTTTCCACTTTCTACAAATTCACGATTTTGTTTTATATAAAGAATATTTTCATTTCTAATCTGTTGTCTTTTGAACTTTCCATTTTTTATACGACGTCTATTCACTATTCTTTGTGTTTCCAAATAGCTTTTTTTAGCAGCTAAATTTTTTTTAGTCCATGCCTTTAAAAATTCATTCTTTTCTCTCGCCTGAATCTTTGCATATCTGCGTAATTCATATATAGGTTCATTTCTATTTGTTGCATGAAAATGATGAGTCTGAACAAAATAAGACCATAAATTTGCATTATTATTTTTAAAAGCCCAATCTAAAATGAAGTAATAGTCTTGTAACCTCAAGTTCAAACCAGAATGGGTATAAGATGATAACGTTTTCCAACTTACTTGATGTATATCTTCAATTGAAGTTATACCATCAAATGCTAACCTGATAAGGTTTTGGCGTAGGTTATCATCGTTTTGTAATACTTTTACAGCAACGCTATCTTCTTCACGCTTTCCACCATGGAAATTTAGATTTTTTAACCAAAACCATATTTTTTGTGGATCATAAGAATTTTTTTCTAGTTCAAAATAACGATCAAGAAGCACTCCGATAATTTTACTTATTCCATTTCGACAATAACAATCATATTGTTCTTTCTTACACGTACAATTAAGATCATGAGATAATTTATCTAGAAGATTTACAACTAGTTCGTAATTAAGATTGGTAATGAAATTTTTAATAAAATAACGTTGACCTATAGTTATCTCTCTTCCAACATTTTCATTTGGATATAAGAAAGTACATTTTTCTAAAAATTTTAAAATTACTTCAAAAGAAAAGGATTTGATATTAATTCTTTCTATCAAATGCGCAACAATATTTAAGGATGATTTTGTGCCTTGTTCTATAAGTCGATTAATGGTCTGTGTTGCTTCATAATTTACTATTTCTGTTAATCTTATTCCTGCTAATTCTCTTATATAATTATCAATGGCCTCGTTCATTAGAATTTCTTCCAATTCAGGTAACAAAGATTCAAGAATTATAGATTTTTCTATTAATTCTAAAACTAACCCACGCAACAAGCCTTTATCTGATTCTGCTAATATGTACTTAACAGTGGTTACGGAATCATTGTCAAAAAATCCTGAAATAGAAAAAGTTCTCCACATATCACTTCTACGGAAATATGGATCCTCTTCAACAAGACATATTAATTTTTCTAATAAATATTTTTTTGATGATGGTAGGAGCTGAGAAGGATCTCCGTTGGCTAATACTGCATAAGGATCAATATTAATTAATGTCTCTTGTATAGATTTATCACCTAAAGCTGCCATCCAAGCCACAAGACCTCTTAACTCATCCCGTACAATTCCATTAGGTGCAATTATTGAAAGACATTGATGCAGTGAAATATTGTTACGATCGGCATTAATTTTTTTAACTAAATAATTAGCAGCTGTAAATTCAGCAATAATTTTATGACTTGGCTGATGTATACTCTCATTTTCTGCTAACTGAAAAAGCCTGCTAGATAATACTGATGAATATAGATCTGTATTATCTAATCTAATTAATGAGTCTATTCGGGGGTACAATGTATCTGAACCATTTACATTAGTACTTACACCCTCTGAGCCAGATAACAGTAATTTGGCAAATATTTCTTCAGTACTTTCTATTTTTTTTACTAATGGTAATTCATTTCTTACATTGAAAGTACTATTTGTCTCTCTTGCCAAAGCCTTAACTGCTTGATTAAAGATAGATTTTCGATCGGAAAATACTCTATTGCTTTCAATATAGGCATCTGCAAAAATCTTTAAAAATTGAGGATTTGAAAGTAATTGTTCTAAATTATATTTCTTTACTTCAGATACAAATATTTGGAAGTTTTCTTCAGCTTTATAATTTTCAAAAATTAGTTGTTGTTCGGATTCATTAAATGGAAATAAACGAAAAACTCTAGGTTCGATTTCAAAAATATCTCTAACTAAACTAGTATAAGACTCTTCCCATTCACTTGACCTACTGGAAATAATTAATTTTGTTGGCTCTAAGTCAGCAGCCTTTCCAAGTAAATTATTGACAGCTGATTGATCTATTCTTACTAACTCATCTAGCGCATCAATAATTAAAATTGAATGTTTATCATGATTATTTCTACTGTTAAATATATTAGCTGTTTTCTTTTTTATACTTAAGTGACTCGAAAAATTCTCTAAAAGTGATGACTTACCTGCACCAGGCTCAGCTAAAATAATGATTATTTGAAATGCTTCTATAACCTCTAGTTCAGTGTATTCTTTTTCATGATCATAAAGCTTTCTTGGTAGATAGAAGTTAGGGGTCATATCAAATAGTTAAAAAATATCAATAAGATCCTTTTTACATTGAAACTTTTTTTGTGTCCATCGTGATATATCATTTTAAAAATAATTTTAGCTTAGATTTTTACAATAAATTGATTTTTACTAAATTGCTTTAGTTTGACTTAAAAGACAAGGCTCGTCCCTAAGGGATCGAGCCTAATGCATTTGTTAACGCTCTTTGTTGAGCAGATGATTACGCCTGTACTGGCGGTTCAATTTTTTCATGCCGACTTAGGCCATATTCCATTTCATATTTCTACTGCTAGGCAATAGTTTTATGCTTGTCTAATCTGGAAGGACAAGCCACGATTTTTTCATGCTGGTGTAGCATTATCCCGATTTAGGTCTCAGGCAAACCCGTATAAATATATTTTCATCAGTGACCAAACTTCAGAATACTTACACTGTACCAATCTCGGCCTAGTCAAGGAGACCAATCCCCGACTGAGAAACACGACCAGTGTTTCATTAACCTTTCTTTTCTACATATTGTCCAACATGCTCACGCATGTGCCGACTCAAGTTTTCGCAATGAGCATCCCGACTGAAAAAATCGAAATGTTTTAGGATTCGCTTTAAGCTAGCTATCTCATTTTATCCAACCGACCTAAAAAACAGAGTGTTTTTAAAAATTACTAATGTTTAAAACATCACTAATAATTAAATATTATTTAGGTCGGGAATTACAATTTCCACAATTCATCTTGAACTAAAGTACCTCAAGTTTAATTGTTTTATATGCGCTACTCACCATCGCTCCCACACTGAAAAAAATACAGCAGACTTTTAACCAATTTAAGCCTTTTTATTCAGTGCTTCCCAAGTTATTTCAAAGTGTCTTAATGTGCAGACCGTTTATCCTCTCGCCTGTATACATGCTTCCTGTTTCCCCCGACCGTAGTTCCTTAAAAAATATCGGGATATGATGTATACATAACTTTGTAAAGGGTAAAACTCTTACACTCCAATCAGCATCTATCGATTAATGCCGTTACACGTTTAAGCTATCCAGCGACCCATTCAGCTTGCGCAAAATGGTGCCAGCTTTTCCAGCGTTAGCCTCAAAGCCCTAGTACCTTACGGCACTCTCAGCAGCCATCGTGATTGGAAATGAGCGTACTTTTCCAAGTAAAAACTTGTTCGATCAAGCATACACATTCAGCTATTAACGGAGACTATCGCACATCCTATGCTGCTCCTGACTGTATCACTTTGAACAGGGTTTCAATGTTCCACTATTTTCATAATTTCACACCTAATCTGGCTATTACTAACCAAATGGCCATTTCACGATAAATCGCTTATAGGCTCCCGTTTCCTTGTCGCCCAACCACTTTTTATTTGCTTGGAACTCTTAAAAAGTGAATGAACGGATAGAAAGAGGATATTGCAATCCTCTAGCCCCCGTTGCAACGTACCGAGCGAGGTTTCCCCAGCAGTCCGCTACATCGGCAGTATGAAAATGGTTAGTCTTATACTCAGGGCAATATGTATCAAAGTTTTTGAATGGTGGTCAGCCATTCAAACCACTTCAAAAAAGAAAGTTGGAATGGATGGTCAATCCACAATTCGATTGATATGCAGCCATATTATCAAAGTTAATTTAATATATCAATAATATTGATATATTATTTAAACAAGTATAAGATTTGCTGATCAAGGTTCGTAATGCGCACTAGGAACTACTTTATTGTCACCTTACAACGTGAGGTGACAGTGCTAGCGCAATTTGATTAATGCTGATTGCTGACGCGCTCAGCAAAATGGGAAATGTAGAGAAAATTATTGTTGATGAACAATTCAAAAATGGATGAAGAAATTTGGACTTAAGTGGATTGTTGATTGACATGAAAAGTGCATAGTTGGATGACATAAAATGATTGATTACAGCCCCCACACAAAATACACCGCACAAAAAATTCAAGATAAGGTCACAAGAGGATCATATTTTTACTGCAAATTTATAGTGCAAACTGAATTAGGTAAAATTGATATTGAAAAGATTATTCATAAATTAACCGAACGCTATTCATTAAATTTAACCAGTCGGCAAAGAACATATCGACTAAAACAAGGATTACCTGTTGCTGATCTCATTGTTCAAGACATTCTTTATAAAGATGAGTGGTTATTTATCTTGTTGATCAAAACCCCTAATAGCCATCGTCACAGCAAAGAAACCATAGGCAAAGTGACTTCAACAACTAGTTCAGCATATACATCAAAAGATAAAATTGCTGAACTTGAACCTGTCATCTGGGACAAAATTACAGTCGGGCAAGAATTAACTTTTATCCGTCAATACTATAAAGACAATGAACAATTTAATTTCATATTAAATAAACCCTATTTAAGCTTAGATTTTGGAAAATATGAGGCTGAATTAGTACGGTTAAGCCATAAAAAATATGCTGAACATCAAACTAAGTTTTACCGTAAAAGTAATAAGAATTTCTCATGGACGTGGCGATTTAAGAAAACTGAAATAGAAAAACAAAAAAGAGAATTAACCCAAATTCTCAATCGAGTGATTTCACAGAAAGATCAGACCAAAGCGGTAAATGATCTTCTTGCATGGCAGCATTATTTCAAAGTTTATGCTGTATTCAGAGGCAATCGACAACAGGCGGGACGTTTATATACCTTCGGGAAACTGTTCTTCTTCAGTCGGAAAAGACAACGGTGGGATCAGGCGCAAATGCCGGTGATGGACTTAACAATCATCGCGCGGTATGAAACCTATGCGGATTCTTATACTGAGTATTGTATGCGTAGATATTTTTATGAATCGTTTGAAGTTGAACTTCCACGAGAGATTTCAACAACGGAAAATTGGCAGTTAATCAATGAATACATTGAAATGCAGGATTTATGAAAAAGTATCAAATATGCTTATATTTCAAATATTATATATTTGTTTTTTTGATATTTAGGGCTGTTTGATTAATAAAATCTAATACTTCCTTCTGCTGTAATTCAGTTAAAAAATGGAGTTTTGTAACAAGTTCTGCCATTAAATTATCTTCAATAAAGAAGTAAGCTACGGGTACTTCTAAAACTTCAGCTATTTTTATAGCCATCAGAAGATCAGGTGCATACTTTCCTGTTTCATATTGATTCATTCGAGCACTAGCCGAAGCTTCATCAATGCCGGCAAGTATGCCTAATCGTTCTTGAGAAAGCTTCTTCGCTTTGCGAGCAACCTTTAAACGCATTGAAAATACATTGGATTTTTTGCTTTCCATATGTTTAATAATCAATTCAAAACTAAGATTCTCTTAGTTTTGAATTGATAAATTACTAAGGATTGCTTAGTATTATGATCAGCATAGCTATACTTTTATAATATTGATTAAACACTCAGAGGGTAAAATGAATAAGAATTTTTTATTTTTAGCGATTTCTTTCGTCTTAATTAACACAACAGGCTGTCAACATATCCAAACAGCAGCAGACAGTACGGTAGGTGCCATATCGAAAGGAGTAAACGCCTATGATGGCTGGGTAAGTAAAGGTACTCAACGCGTATGGGATCAAATGTCAAATACAGAAATACGAAACAAATTTTTAGTCCTTTCAAATAACTCTAATAATAATGTAATTGTTCTAAACCCATCATTGATCAATGATAAATTTAAATTAGAAAAACGTACGATGGGTTCAATCCATTTAGAAAAATATATTAATCATGAAGCAAACTTTAGCGAAGCTAATCGAAAAATTAACAATGGTGTTTATATTTCAGAAAAAGATTTAGCCTCAAAAATGTTTATTGAACAAGCATTAGCAAAAGGACATCAAGTCCGTATGTATAAAAAGAATATTAATAAAGATTTGAACAATGGATTAGTACAATCAATTACCGAGTTTAATGGTGCTGCTAATCGCTATGATGTCGACCCTGCCTTTGTAGAGTTTGATAAAAATGGTAGTCCTGTAGCGATTATGACGCGTTCATGGCAAACAATTTCAGCTATCGGTGTCGATAGCCGCATATACACTAATATTTATTTTGCTCAAGATGCTTTGCGTTGGTTTGAAAATAATTTTTCAAATCGTTATTTAGAAGACTCTTTGATTCGTGTATATAAATAGAAAAAACTTTTTATAAATAGATTATGTCATTGCTTTTTCTTTCTAGAGTGGCTTTGTTGTATAAATACATAAAACACTGATTTTATTATGTTTTAATTTAGGTTAAATTTTAATCAAAACCTTTAAAATCATATAATTATGCAACAAATCCTTCTAGAGTTAATAATCTTCTGCGGATTTTGAGTTAAACACCTTAACTTTTTAATATTTATAAGAGAATTTTTAATTATGCTTAAAATTAGATCGACATTATTAATGCTTACTTCAACTCTTTTAATAGTCAGTTGCTCAAAGGATAGTAATCCCCATGTTCAATCACAAAGTCAGAGTAACGAAAATAGAGCTATTGAGAAAGTAGCTGAAAAAATAGCCCCAGAAGATGATCCTACTTTAAAAGGTACACCTGTTTTAGGCTTTAAGTTAAGGGATTCGACCTTTGATTCAGTAAAGAAGCGATTAAATAATTATAAAATAAATGGTGAGTCCTATGCTGGAGGACCAGTTTTAGAAAATGATGGTACTGGTTTTGATATAGATGGTCTGCTATTTACTCAGTTTGGTTTTGATAAAAATCAAAATTTAGTTTATGTGGGGATGACACTAAGTGAAAATAACCATATGTCAAAAGAGACATACAAAAAAATTGTGAGTTATGTGCAGAAAAATAATTACAAAATTATTCGTGAAAAAGCACCTTTTGTTGGCGATCAAGAAACAGTATTTCTTACTCCAAACAATGAAATGATTACAGTTAGTGCTCCACATATGGGGGGCTTTAAAGTAAATATTGAATATGTTACTCAAGAATTTGAACAGCAAAGAACTCAAATAAATCAAGAAAGTCAACAGAAAAAAAACCAGTCAGAAGCGGCTAATTTTTAAGGAGTACATGTGTGAAAAAATCAATACTATTCACTGCATTTTTCATATTTTTTACTGTAAGAGCAGAGGCAACAACTCTTCAGCAGCAGATTAATAACCGTGTACAAGTATCTATAAAAAATTTGAATTTAGAAAGCAAAAAATATGCTATTGATTCAGACTATTTTAAGTTTTCTCTAAAATCTAAGGAAGTTACCACTGCTGATATTAATAACGATGGAATTAAAGATAGAATTATAGTGCTTAATTTTTGTGAAGAAACGACTTGTCATCCAACAACAATGAGTTCAGAAGTAGCCGTTTTTATTGGTAAAAAAGATCAAAAATTTAACTTCTTAGACTCAAAATATTTTGCTGTGACAGCGAGTATTCAAAAAGATAAGAAGGGAAATATTAACGTTCATCAATATGATTATTTTGAGGATGACGGACATTGCTGTCCTAGTCGTTTAACTAAATTTGATCTTACCGTTAAAGATGGGAAATTAATTTCTAGTAAAATAAATTAAATCTATTACATTCAGAATCTTATTTTAAATTAATGTGCTCTAGGATATTTTTTTATGTATCATTTTATTAATACGGCTTTAACATTGTTTGTAACAGTAGCATCTTCATCTGTAATGGCTGCCCCACAACTATTTAATGTAGAGCTAAAAGGTGCAACACGTGATCAAATTCGCTCAGCATTGCAAAATACCAATGTTAAAGTAGTTCGTGAAGACAACAACTACTGGATAGATAAATACAATTCCAATGCTGTATTAGAAGGTACTACAGAATTAAATTTTGGATATACATCCAATGGAAAATTTGCTTATGCAGAATATAAATTTCCCGTATTTATGGACTCAGGAAAAATTATAGAGGTTGCAAATTTTGTTTCATCAAAATATGGAAAACCGAGCCAACGCTCAGGAAATCCTAGTCTTGGAGAAGCAAGTTTTACCTGGAATTTTAAAAATGGTATGAGTATTACGGCATATCGTGGTTGGCCTGATACTACAACGTATTTGAATTACACAGATAAAATAAATTATTCAAAAATGAACACTGAAATAAAAGCTGAACAAAAACGACAACTTCAACAGAAAGTTCAACAACAGGGATCTGCATTTTAAATGAAGACTTATTGTTGAGTATGTTTCCTTATTTCCATATACACATTGGTGTTATTTTATGAACAATTAAGATTAACATAGCAGGTCTTGCACAGCTCGCTTAGCTTCAAGATGTGATTTTAACTCTACTTAGTAATCAGTGAAATTAGCCTCTTTAGCAGGAACTTTGACCATTCATGATTAAGACTGAAAAGACGGATTCATTCAAACTGACTTATATATATTTCTTTCCAGTGGTTTTTTTCCCATTTTTGAATATTTATCAATTTAGAAATGATACCGATATTAAATCTTGGTTATTTAGAAATTTACTTGTCAGTTTTATAGTTATTTTGATCCCACTTTTTCTTACTTTAAGTAGGATTTGTTGCATAAAGATTGCATAATTATATGATTTTAAAGGTTTTGATTAAAATTCAACCTAAATTAAAACATAATAAAATCAGTGTTTTATGTATTTATACAACAAAGCCCTTTAAGTATGATGATTACAGACTAATATAACTAGTCTGCTAGTCTAGAGCCTTAAAATTTATTCTTTTTAAAATCCTTTTATTTTTTAGGGAGGAGCTTGCCAGTTTCCACGTCATATCTCAAAAACTGAGGATTGGAAATTAATTAATGCATATATTGATGCTGAATATGACCAACTTTAACAAATAATCTTATTATTTGTTTTACTTATTTTTCTTGGTTTAATTATCTATAGCTTTGATATAAGGCTTAATTTAACTTATGATGTATGAGTCCATTTATCACTTTTATATTAAAATAAAACCAATATAATCAATAATACTGATATGTATTTAGTACGACAAATCCTGTCTTCTTCCCTTCAAATTTGCTGAAAAATTTTTATTTATCGGTACACTAGTCATGTTTTATTCTTTTCATCGGACTTATATAACAATGACCCAAGCACAACTTCAACAACTACAAAAACAACTGTGGAATATTGCCAATGACCTCCGTGGCAAAATGGGTGCAGATGAATTCCGTGATTACATGCTGGGCTTTATTTTCTTTAAATATTTGTCTGAAAAGTCTGTTAATTTTGCCAATGAGCTGTTGGATGGCGAAGATATTACTTTCCTTGAGCTTGATGAAAGTAATAATGAGCATGTGCCATATATCGAAGAAATTAAAAAGAACTCGATTAATGAAGTGGGCTATGCCCTATCCCCTAAGCAATTGTTCCATACCATCGCGGAACGTGGTCGTCAGGGTGAATTCATCCTTGATGACATTACAGCGACTTTAAAAGCCATTGAACAAAGCACTTTAGGTTCTGACTCTGCCGATGACTTTGCCAATCTGTTTGAAGACCTCGATTTAAACTCGACCAAGCTAGGTAACACGGCGAATGACCGTAATGAACTGGTTGCCAAAATTCTCAGTCATTTAGACAAGATTGATTTTGATATTTCCAATACTGAGTCGGATGTATTGGGTGATGCGTATGAATATCTGATTGGTGAGTTTGCTTCAGGCGCAGGTAAAAAAGCTGGAGAATTTTATACGCCTCAAACGGTGTCTACCCTACTTGCCAAAATCGTCACCCAAGGCAAGGAGCGTTTACGTTCGGTGTATGACCCGACTTGTGGTTCAGGTTCGTTATTGCTACGGGTAAAACGTGAAGTAAAAGATGTCGATATGATTTACGGTCAGGAAATGAACCGTACCACCTACAACTTGGCGCGCATGAACATGATTCTGCATGACGTGCATTTTGCCAAGTTCGACATCAAGCAGGAAAATACTTTAACCCGTCCGCAGCATTTAGATAAAAAGTTTGATGCGGTGGTGGCGAATCCGCCATTTTCTGCAAAATGGTCTGCCGATCCGTTATTTTTACAAGATGAGCGTTTTGCCGCGTATGGCAAACTGGCGCCAAGTTCTAAAGCCGATATGGCTTTTGTACAACACATGCTGTATCAACTGGATGACAACGGCACTATGGCGGTGGTGTTACCGCATGGCATCTTGTTCCGTGGTTCGAGTGAGGGCGTGATTCGTCAGTATTTGATTGAACAGTTGAACGTGGTGGATGCGATTATTGGTCTACCCGCTAATATTTTCTATGGCACGTCTATTCCAACCTGTATTTTGGTGTTGAAGAAAAACCGTGAGCAGAGCGGCAATATTCTATTTATTGATGCCAGCAATGATTTTGAAAAGCAGAAGAATCAAAACAAGTTATTGCCTGAGCATTTGGATAAGATTGTTGCGGCATTTGAAAAGCGTGAAAATATTGAAAAGTATGCGCATGTGGCGACCTTGCAGGAAGTGAAAGATAACGATTACAACCTGAATATTCCGCGTTATGTGGATACTTTTGAAGCGGAAGCCGAGATTGATTTAGATGCGATTGCAAAACAGCTTCAAGCTTTGGAACACGACAGCCAAAAGGCTGATGCCATCATTGCTGATTTCTGCAAAGAGCTAGGCATTGCTTCACCGTTTGCGGAGGTGAAGTAATGGCTACGCCAAAGTTAAGATTTAAAGAGTTTGATGGGGATTGGTCTGAATCAAAATTAAAAGATTGTATAGATTCAATTGATTCAGGTTGGAGTCCTCAATGCGAAAGTTATCCTGCTGATGAGAATGAGTGGGCTGTTTTAAAAACCACATCAGTAGATTGGGATGGCTTTAAGGCTAATTTTAATAAAAAACTTCCATCTAATTTAGAAGCTAGATTTGAGATTGAGGTAAAGCCTAACGATATTTTGGTTACTCGAGCTGGCCCAACTGAACGTGTAGGTGTAGTGGCAGTCGTTCCACATAATGTACGCTCGAAATTAATGATTTCCGATAAGTTAATTAGATTGAAAGCAAATAATGAGAATAATCCTGAATTTTTAGGAATTAGCCTGTCATCTGTAAAATGTCAAAATCAGCTTCAATCTAAAACTTCAGGATTAGCAAAATCGCAGACAAATATTTCTCAGAAAATTTTATGTGATGTAAGTTTGATGACTCCTGCAAAAGCAGAACAAACCAAAATCGCCTCTTTTCTATCGAACGTGGATGAAAAGATCAGCCAACTCACGCAAAAACATGAGCTGCTGAGCCAATATAAACAAGGCATGATGCAAAAGCTGTTTAGTCAGCAAATTCGTTTTAAAGCGGATGATGGCAGTGAGTTTGGGGAGTGGGAGGAAACAACATTAGGAAAAGTAGTGAACTTTCAAAATGGTAAACGTGTACCTCTTAGTGAGTCAGATAGACAGAAACGTCAGGGAAAATATCGATATTATGGTGCATCAGGCGTAATTGATCATATTGATGATTATATTTTTGATGGTCAATATATTCTCATTGGTGAGGATGGCGCAAATATTATTACTCGATCTTCGCCACTAGCTTTTATTGTTGAAGGCCAATTTTGGGTTAATAATCATGCTCATATTTTTCAATCAAAAAATGGCAGTAATGTTTTTTTAGCAGCATACCTAGAAAGTTTAAATTATGAAAAGTTTAACTCTGGCACAGCCCAACCAAAATTAAATTTAGATAATCTAAAGAAAGTTCCTGTTATTAATCCATGTCTTGACGAACAAACCAAAATCGCCAATTTCTTATCTGCCATTGACCAAAAAATTGAAGTCGTGGCTCAGCAAATTGCACACGTTAAACAGTGGAAAAAAGGTTTGTTACAGCAGATGTTTGTTTAATTTTTTAAAGCCAAATCTTATAGGGAGGTTTGGCTTTTTTGTATTTTATAGAGGGTGGAAAATGAAAAAGCTATTCATAAATTTAATACTTTGTAGCAGTACATTATTTACTGTACCAATGGCAGTCGCAAATACAAAATTCTCAGTCGCTGAGATGACAAAGGTGCAATTAGATACTTTGAGCTTTAAAGAACTTATGCGCCAGTTTTACAGTGGTCAAATGACTCGTGGCTATATTGATGATGAAGAAATTAGTAAAATGCCATATGTTGCATTGGGGCAGGCTGGTGAAGATGAAAATACAACTGTCGCTCTCATGCACCCAGTGCTTGAATATAAAAATAATGCTAATCAAACACGTTATTTGGTCATGATCGAAAAAATTAAAGTAAGTGACGATGGGATTGTTGTGACGTGTCATGCCTGTACAGGTGGAGCTGATTTATTTAGCTTTAAAAAGCTAAATAGTGGTCAGTATCAGTTAGTCAGTCGAAGTAAAGAGGATGCTGAATTTTCAGGTAGTTGGGGGCGAGTTGGTATTGATTTAAATGAGATTTCTGAAAATATTAAACCTTTAGGGAAAAACTTAGTAGGTAGTATTTTCAAAAATGGATATACCAGCACTGGAACAACAGAAACATGGTGGGAAGCATTGCATCTTCCTGAAAATGATTTTATCAATAGCTACAGTATTGCAGATGCAGGAGCAGACAATAGCGGCAGCTATGATGAAGACTCCCCTTTACATTATGCTTATGAAGGGCTTATTGAAGTGGTGAATAATGGGGATGCTTATTTTCCTATTAAAGTGACTTATTCTGGTGAAAAACCTACAGAAGATTATGAGCATATCCGTAAGGTTAAATATAGTAAGCAGATTGAATTTAATCCTATCAAGAAAGAATATAAGTGATTGGTAATCATTAAATTTAGAGCGTTAATTATGAAAAAATTATGTATTTTCTTATTACTTATAGTACCTAGTTTAAGTTTTGCACAGACATTTTATTATGGTGAGCCTGCAACTATTTCAGGCAAATTGCTTCGAATTAAAAGCCTGCACCCAAATCAAGAGGCATTTGGAGGTAATCAGATTGCGGTGACTTTAAATCAGCAGATTAATGTTGATGGTGAAGAAGGTTTGGTTAAAACTAAACTCATTCAATTAGTTGATAATGATCCACGCTATTCCTCTTTGTTTAGAAAAGAAGGAAAATCGGTGCAAATTAAATGTAGTGAGTTATTTAGAAGTCATACAGGTCATCACACCACAAAAGTTTTATGTGTTGTGGATTCAGTGAAATATAAATAATAGAGATATTAAAAATATGGTAGAGCTTGAAGAACAACTTATTCAAAAATATGAAAATATCTTACTAAAAGCACAACAGTATAAAACTCCTGAAAGAGAGATGACAATTTTTGATACAGGGCGAATTCAAACATGAGGTGCGACAGTTTCAAAAGCCTTATGATAATCAACAAGCTGAGCAAATTTCTCTAATGGTGTAAGCCAATCTAACGCTTTTCTAGGGCGAGTATTCAGAGACATGGCAAC
>NZ_VOYM01000069.1:0-16289 GCF_013420285.1 Acinetobacter sp. YH01019 | reverse complement strand
GCGCGGTTTTAGAAAGAGTTGTAATTTCTCCAAAAAGATTGAAAACCATTTTAAAGCCTTCGACTTAACCTTTTTTTACATCAATAATGGTTTCATTTAATGTCAGCATACTTTTTGAAACACCACCGTATTTTTTACTCGTACAGACAAAAGTAAATACGGTACCCAAATGACACAACGTAAAGCGCTTTTAGCTAACTCTATGATTGTCTCATCACCAAAAGCGGTTTCTTGAGGGACTAGATAATCGGAAACCATGCAGTCGATAAGTAAAATCAATAAATAGCCAATCATTAAACCAATATAAAATTTTGGAAAGCGAAAATGTTTTGAAAAATACAAATAGACGGCATACAAGGAACAAACCAGCAGCACCACATTTACCGCACACTCGGCATAAATGAAATATAACAAACTGGGATGATAAATTTCTGACGTTGGATCACTGAGTAGATCAATACCCCCTTCTTTAAAAAATTCTAGCAAGGCATAGCCATCGACCAATAATGTGATGGGTGACAAAATCACACCAATGCCCACCAAAATGAGCCATCCACCCAGACCTGTTAATTCTTCCTGTTTATTCATTTTTATCTACATCGTTTTAATCTGGCGTGATCTTAGTCAGTGGACAGTTTTAAAGCAATCTTGTATTGATATTCAGCAATAAAAAATCCCATCTTTAAATACGCCGATGGGATATAGGTATTTTTAATCAAAATGATCATGCTGGCATTAGCGTTACAAACTTAAAGCGGCGTGGCAGGATTTTCATTGTGTTTCATACGAATCCGACGTACTAACCAAATTACGATACAAACAACTAATACCACGACAAAAAATGGAAGTAAGAAACTCAATACAGATAACACCAATGCCCCAATCCATTCACCTGTTGAAATGACAGGATTGGCTATACCACCTGTAGTGACTGTGGAAACACCTCGCGCTGCTACGGTGCTCATTTGTACTGCTGTTGCTGTACCGCCACCAACGATAATCGCAGCTGCCCAACTGGCAAACTGTGACATTTCCCCGCTACTTACAGCCATGGTGGCTAATGTCCCTGCAATCATGGCTGCCGGTGTTGAAACTGTGTCTAAGGCATTATCTACCCACGGTATGTAATAAGCAGCAATTTCACAAACGGTCGCAACTGCAAGTCCCATGCATACCGCAGGCATTGCAAGCCATTCAAAACCTTTCATCGGTTCGAACCAGCCCATTAGCGAAGCAACGCTCATAACTAATAAGGGTACAAATACACGGAAGCCACAGGCTGCACTAAGCCCTACGCCGATACATAAACCTAAGATTGTTTCCATGTGTGACCTCACCGTTGAAATGGTTTTTTATATTTTTATGCTTAGAGATAAATTAACAAAAAAGCCCTATCAAGTGATAGGGCTTTTCTTTCTTAACAGCGGGTAACTGTTAGTGTTTTGCAGCTTAGGCATTCTTATTGTTAAATTGATTGCCTTGGCATTTGGTACACGGTGGTAAACGATCAGTACCAATTTCTAAGTAGGTGCGGTGGCCGCATTTGACACAAAAATAGAAGCCTGTTCCGGGTTTTTGACCAGCAGTAACCATTTTTGTTCTCCATGTGTTTTAGAAATGGTGCAATCAGTATACCCCTATCGTGATGATTGTCTATTGGTCATTTCGACAATTGATAATGGCATTTAGGCAAAGCATAATTTCGTGTGGAAATTTTGGTGGGTTTACAGAGATTTGCTTATTAAATTCTAAAATCTTTCATAAATTAAAAAATTTTAACCATATTTATGCAGCACAATAAATCATAGGAAAAACTCCTGCATCTTTGGCTGCATGTGAAAATGACGATAAAATCCACAGCCATTGAGTAATATGTCCTGCGACTTTTTGTCCTTGTTGCAATTTCTTAAGCTCTCTCTCTATTTTAGTTTTAGAGATAAAATTACAACTTAGAATGCATTTTCTATGTAATTTAGGGTTTTTTAAAATTAAGCTAATATCTTCATGAAAATTTCCTGAATCCTTTCGAATCCTAGATATTTGAGTTTGTATGCCCTTACCTGTTCCATTAGCCCCCTTACCACTTTTATAAAACTCAGAAAAAGTTGTGGAGTACTTATTTATAATTTGTTGACTTGAGAAATGCATATTTCCTAAATTTTTAATACCTTGGCCAACAACATCCTGTAATTTACTAGCAGAATTTGTAATGTCATTTGAAAATTTTGAGTGGATAAAGCTGACACTAAAGTCTTTGGAATCAATAATTAAGTGATCTGCCCACTCATCACCTAAATCATCACAAAATATATAATCATTATTAGAGTGTAAGTTTTCAACAAAACCAAACATCGAATCTTTAGTAAAACTAGTTTGTTTAGAATCAAATTGACCTTTCTCTGATTTAAGCTTTTCAATATCTGCTCGAGGATAAAGCATAGTCAAAATTGAATCTATTTCTGATAAGCCAGATACATCTTCAAAGCAATTATCCATACAATACATATAACTAGGATTATCAAATGTCAGGCAGAATAAGCCTTTTTTATTAATATAACTCAAAAGACTTTCTAACTTTCCATTTTCTTCAATTTTAAAATTTCTCAATAATTTTGAATAAATAGACAATGTTCTTTTATTTCTGTTTATTTTTGAGGAGCCTTCAAAATTAACCACATTTAAATTATTATCCAACTCATATACAACACCCAATTTAGAAAATAACTTTTTATAGATCCCATCTGGCACATCTATAATTTTTTTGTCACGCTTAGATTGACCATTTACTTTTCTTTTCCGCTCATATTTTATTGATATCATTCCATTTTCTATTCGGTCTTCGATAGCAGAAATATCAATTAATAAGGCGGCGGGGTTACACAACGACAATACATGATCTAATGAAACTTTTTTTGCAAAAAGCTTAAGAAATTCATTTTCACTTGCATTTTCAATTAATTGAATTTGAATATATGCCCATTCGACTATTTCTTCTATAGATTGTCTAGGTGATGATTCAACAAATCTACCACTTCCTGAAATAGATTTAGTCTGCCCTTGCTCTCTTACTTTTAAATGCGATGGAACTGCACGTCCTGCTGAATGACTAGAGAAAGCTCCTTTTAGGTCACTTGATTCAAGTGACCTATTTCTAATAGCTTTTTCCGAAACTGTCATGTTACGCAATGAAATTTTTTGAAAATCCGCATTTTCCCCAATTAATTTACTTAATTCATTAACATCAATTAGTTGAAAATTCTCTTTCATATATTGCAAGTATGTTGCACAACTTTTACTCAATACAACTAAATAATTACCTATTTCAATTAGTACTATATAGGCAAAAATATGATCTTCGTAACTATCGTCATCCAAAAAATAAACAGGTCTGACTGTGGAAAAAACTTTAATTGAAATTGTAAAATCAATCAAATTTTGTGTCTGTTGGTTTAATCTAAATTCATCAATTATAAAAGTTGTGTTGGTTTCTTTATTATCACTAGCTAAATCACATATTTGATTAATTACAGCATCAGTAAATGGAATATCAGATTTAAAAAATAAGACATTTTTTGTTAATTCCAATCTTTCAGGCATGAATTCCCCAATTCAAAATGAATAAAAAACACCCTAAAATATAGGGTGTTTTTTAAACAATATCAAATGTTTCGAATTAAACTCTTAAGCCACATTCCCTTCTAAAAAGTCCTGTGCAAAGCGCTGTAACACGCCACCCGCTTCATATACTGAAACTTCTTCTTCAGTATCCAAACGACACGTTACAGGCACTTTAATAATTTCATTTTTGCCATCTGCTGTAGAACGCTCAACCACTAAAGTTAGGTCAGAACGTGGCGCAATATTACCAATTACGCTATACAGCTCAGTACCATCCAGCTTCAATGTTTTGCGGTCAGTTCCTGCTTTAAACTCAAGCGGTAACACGCCCATACCTACCAAGTTAGTACGGTGAATACGCTCAAAACCTTCCGCTACAATCACTTCTACACCCGCAAGGCGTACACCTTTGGCAGCCCAGTCACGGCTCGAACCCTGACCATAGTCTTTACCTGCAATAATGATCAGCGGTTGCTTACGGTTCATGTAAGTTTCAATCGCTTCCCACATACGCATCACTTCGCCTTCTGGCTCTACACGCGCTTTTGAACCTTGCTTGATGGTACCGTCTGAACGCACCACCATTTCATTAAACAATTTCGGGTTGGCAAATGTTGCACGTTGAGCCGTCAAATGGTCACCGCGGTGGGTTGCGTAAGAGTTGAAGTCTTCCTCAGGCACGCCCATTTTGTGCAGATACTCACCCGCAGCAGAGTCCATCATAATCGCATTCGATGGAGACAAATGGTCGGTGGTAATGTTATCTGGCAAGATTGCAAGTGGACGCATATTGCTTAATGTACGTGGTGCAGCCAAAGCCCCTTCCCAATACGGCGGACGACGGATATAGGTACTTTGTGGACGCCAGTCATAAAGCGGACTTTCAGATTTTTCAGCCACACCCAAGTCAAACATTGGAATGTAGACTTTCTTAAACTGCTCAGGTTTTACTGCAACTTTTACCAGTGCATCAATTTCTTCATCCGACGGCCAAATGTCTTTTAAGTAAATAGGATTACCGTCTTTGTCATTGCCGAGTGAATCAGTTTCGATATCAAAACGAATTGTCCCTGCAATTGCATACGCAACAACGAGTGGTGGCGATGCCAAGAACGCTTGTTTAGCATAAGGATGGATACGGCCGTCAAAGTTACGGTTACCCGAAAGCACCGCTGTTGCGTATAAATCACGATCAATAATTTCTTGCTGAATTACAGGGTCTAGCGCACCTGACATCCCGTTACAGGTTGTACATGCGTAAGCCACGATACCAAAGCCAAGCTTTTCTAGATCACCCAATACACCCGCTTCTTCTAGGTATAAAGCAGCGGCTTTAGAACCTGGTGCAAAAGATGATTTCACCCACGGTTTACGTACCAAGCCCAATTCATTGGCTTTACGTGCCAATAGACCTGCCGCAACAGTGTTACGTGGGTTTGAGGTATTGGTACAAGAGGTAATCGCAGCAATAATCACCGCGCCATCTGGCATTAAGCCTTCAGCTTCTTGCGCACGTGCAGCGTCTAAATTGCCTGCAATACCTTTGGCTTTTAAATCCGCAGTCGATACACGTGCATGCGGGTTCGATGGGCCTGCAATGTTGCGAGTCACTGTTGAAAGGTCGAAACGTAATACACGCGGATATTCTGCCGCTGTCATATCAGACGCCCAAAGACCAATTTCTTTGGCATAGGTTTCAACCAATTTCACCTGATCTGCTTCACGACCTGTCAGTGTTAGGTAATCAATGGTGTTTTGGTCAATGTAGAACATTGCCGCAGTTGCACCATATTCAGGGGTCATGTTCGAAATGGTTGCGCGATCGCCCACAGACATGCTGTCTGCACCTTCGCCGAAGAACTCAAGGTACGCACCGACTACACGCTCTTTACGTAAAAACTCCGTTAAAGCCAATACGATATCTGTTGCTGTAATACCCGGCTTGCGTTGACCTACAAGCTCTACACCAATAATATCTGGTAGACGCATCCACGATGCGCGACCGAGCATGACATTTTCAGCTTCTAAACCACCTACACCCACAGAAATCACGCCCAAAGCATCTGTATGTGGTGTATGTGAGTCTGTGCCCACGCAGGTATCTGGGAATGCCACACCTTCACGGTTTTGCACCACTGGAGACATTTTCTCCAAGTTAATTTGGTGCATGATGCCGTTACCCGCAGGAATTACATCGACATTTTCAAATGCAGTTTTGGTCCACTCAATAAAGTGGAAACGGTCTTCATTACGACGGTCTTCCACGGCACGGTTTTTCTCGAATGCATCTGGATCAAAACCGCCATATTCCACTGCCAATGAGTGGTCAACAATAAGTTGTGTAGGTACAACTGGATTGACTTTTGATGGATCACCGCCTTGGTCTGCAATCGCATCACGTAGACCAGCAAGGTCAACCAAAGCCGTTTGACCTAAGATGTCATGGCACACCACACGTGCTGGATACCATGGAAAGTCGTGGTCTTGTTTACGGAAAATGAGTTCTTTTAAGGATTGCTCAAGAATGGCTGGATCACATTTACGAACCAACTGCTCTGCAAGGACTTTTGAAGTGTATGGTAGTTTTGCATATGCGCCTTGCTCAATATTTTCAACGGCTTCACGCACATCAAAATATTCTAACTGGGTGCCTTGCAGTGGTTTACGGTAGTTGTTGTTCATAGCGTTCCTGCCCTCGGTCTTTCATTTTTTTGCGTTGTCTTTTGTTTAAGACAATTTATCTTTGTTCGTTAGGCATACTACACTGTCGAAAGTCCATTTCCCAAATCTTATATATTTCAAATATTTAAGCATAAAAATAGGTGTTTTTTGAAATATCTTGTTACATAAGTGATAGAATTAAAGCTCTAAATTGATTTTTTATCGAAAAATCATGGAATTTTCTCATTATTCTTTAGTCTAAGCAGAAATAGTCTGGATATTAATTCAACACCTTGAAGCACATCATGCAGTTTTTAAATTACTTAATACTGTTTTAACCTTGTCATCGACTCTAAAAATAAAGCTGTAAGTACACAAAATTTCAGCATTAATTTAAGCGTGACACAAAGCACATTAAATACCTAATCTTCTGATCAAATCGCATATTAATCCCTATTTGCAGGGATAGATTCAGGCTTCACCCCTCCCCGATAATATGAAGCGTACTCCTGACAGGAGTTGGTTTTATGACGCCAATCATCGTGACACACAACAAATAATTTGGACGCGCCATCATTCAAACTCACTGTTGATTCGTCATTATGCTTTGGGGAAAGTTCATGACACATTATAAAAAATTTATCGGGGCAAGCTGCCTTTTAAGCTGTTTAACGCTTTTTGCCTGTGGCGATAACAACAAAAAAGACAACGAAACATTAGTGCAAGAAGATGAGGCTGATGCTCTTCACGTAATTACCAATCCACCACGTTTAAAAGCCAATAAAAGCGGCGAACATGAGCTGATTGTTGCTTATAAAAAGCAAGCTTTATTTGACCCTGAAACAGGGGAATATGATCAATTACATGCGCGTGGCTATTTGACCAAGCCTGAGCTTTATAACAGTAAAAATGCCGATGGCAGCGTCACAGATGTATTGGTTGGCCCTCAAATTCGCGCCAAACAAGGTGAAAATTTAAAAGTTCATTTGGTCAATAACCTACCGGTTGAATCAAACGAAACTTGTCCTGATCCTGTTACCAATATTAATCAAGGCAATTGCTTTAACACCACTAATTTACATACCCATGGTTTATGGGTGAGTCCGCAAGGCAATAGTGACAACGTATTCCTCACTATCAAACCCAATCAAGACTTTCATTATGAATTTCAGATTGAGCCGAATCATCCTGCGGGTACGTTTTGGTATCATTCGCATGTCCATGGCTCAACAGCTATTCAGGTTTCAAGCGGCATGGCTGGCCCTTTAATTATTGAAGGTGAGCGTAAACCTATTGTGACGAATGGACAAATTCAGCAAAACGGTGACTTTGATATTTTATGGAAAAATCAAAAGACACAAAATTATGATCATGAAAAAATTATGCTGTTTCAGCAAATTCAATACAATGAAGATTGCGACACTAAGCTGACGCCGAATGCCGATTCACCTTGCCTGTATGCCCTTGAAGATTATTCAAAACTCGATATTCCAACCTCGTGGGCAGATGAAAATCGTTATACCAGTATCAATGGCAAAATGCTGGGAGAAATTAAAGTTGATCAAAATCAATACCACCGTTGGCGCATGATTCACGGTGGTATTCGTGACACTATTGGCTTAACCATCAAAGAGCTACCAAATTCTTCAGCATTCACCGCTGAACAAACGCTTGCTGAATGTCAGAACTATCAAACCAAAGCCATGTCAGCGCAATTTAAAAAATTAAAAACCTTGCCACTGTATACAGTCGCTCAAGATGGTTTAACCATGGGGAAAATACAAAAACAAGGGATTGAAATATTTCAGCCAGGCTATCGCTTTGATGCCATGTTGGCTTTTCCAAGCATTAATAAATACTGTGTATACGATGCTAAATTGAACTTAGAAGACGAAATCAATGCCCCAGACTCAAGTCCGCTGCTACGTCGTGCACCCGAAGAAAAACTGAATACGCAATTGCTCGGTTGGGTCAATGTTCAAGCAACGCAGCTACCTGTACAAAGCCCTTATGACTTTTTGAAAGCGCAAGCCACTGCTATTGGACTTGCACCTGAAGTAATTCAGCAAGTTTCGCAAGGTGATCTATCCGCCTTTATTTCTCATGCTAGCCTCATGACTGCTGAAGTCGATGAATTGCTCAAAAACATGGCAAAACAAATCACCAACTTCGACATTATGTTTAATGCTGATGGAAGCTTTAAATTTGGTATTCGTCATGCCGATGAAGGGACACTCATCAGCTTTGGCGATGCTTATCATGCAGAAGACCACACCCACCATAGCTTTGTACGTAAGCTCCCAATAGGTCAAACCCAAGAATGGGAATTAACCAGTAATGTTGCAAGTCATCCCTTCCATATTCATGTCAACCCATTCCAAGTAGTGAAAATTTTGAATGAAGTGGGTGTCGATGTCAGTGCCATAGGCAGTTCAGATAAAGATGGTGCTGGAAACATTGACTCGCAATATCACGGCATGAAAGGCGTTTGGAAAGATACGCTATTTGTGAAGCAAGGCTATAAAATAATTGTCCGCAGTAAGTATGAAAAATTTGAAGGTGATTTTGTATTGCACTGTCATATTCTGGACCATGAAGACCAAGGCATGATGGAAACTGTGCGTATATGTGGTGATAAGTTTGACTGTAACAGCGAAGCACCCGCCCACCACAGTATAGACATGAGCGCCAACGATTTATCAGCGCATAGCCATTAAGCCGATCCTTAAATAACAAAAATTAAAATGCCCATCCCAATATGGGCATTTTGTTTGCCTATCTGCTTTGCTTGCTGCAAAATATTGTAATTAATCATTTGTGAATATACACAGAGGCTCGTCATGTCAACGTCTATGGCATTTACATCTTTCACTTTAAATGGTGTGGATGCACAAAAATTCCTTCAAGGTCAGGTGACTTTACATGTTGAACGTCTGGAAGAAAATGTAACGCGTTATACAGCAATCTGCGACCTGAAAGGCCGTATTCACTTTGGCCTATGGCTGACCAAATTAAATGCCGAGAGTTTTGTGATTGTCACAACTCAAGATCAATCTGAAGAATTTGCCAAGCACATTAAAAAATTTGGTGCATTTTCAAAAATGAAACTTGAAGATGCGGGTCTCGTTTATCCACATTTAGTGAATGGCGAAACAACTTTTGGCACAGAGCCAACTGATGTTGCTGCATGGGAAGTTCAAGCGATTCACGCAGGTCAAGCCTATATCGACCAAGCGATTGAACATGTGTTCCAACCACAAGAATTACGTTTACATCAACGTGAAGGCGTGCACTATGACAAAGGCTGTTACTTAGGTCAGGAAGTTATTGCTCGTCTTTGGTTTAAAGCCAAGCCTAAAGCGTGGCTACATGCTATTGCAGGCAAAGGTTCTGCTCCCGCTGAAGGTGAACAATTGAATAAAGGCGTTCAAGTCGTCAATAGCGCAGTGGTTGAAAATGGCTATGTGGGGCTGGTTGTTGCCCGTCCAGATGCATTGTCTGAACTAGATGTCACTGTGCTTGATTTGCCAGAAGCTTTAAATGGTGATGTAGCACGACCGCAGTAAAATATTGATGCATAAAAAAACCTCCTGATAGGAGGTTTTTTTATTTAAAATCCATGAAACAGCTTGTTCATGTCTTTACACACATAGTCTTTAAAATGGTAAGCGCGTGCATGTTTAGCATCAAATTTTGCTTCCAGCTCACCTTTCTTAAAAATATAGACACGGTTTTCTTTACTGACCAAAAATTCAGCACCCAGCTTCATTAATAACGCATCAATCTTATCTTCATCTGCAATTGACTCATCCGCTGCAACCTTGTCATAGTTACGTTTGATGCCTTTTATAAACATGGTCTAACCTCAGATCTTTCGTTGAAGGCGCGATTTAAGCAAAGAACAATTAACTTTGCAAAGTACAAGCCAAATAAAAGCGGTATTGTTCTGAAAACTACAGCTTTTATACGTTAGAAAAATTTTCAAATTTTAAGTCCTAATCACAATTCCTCACTTTACATTTACATAAATCGACCTATGATGTTAAAACAGTCAAAAATAACCACCAAAACACATAAATGGAATTATGTGCATGTTTTACAAAAGGTTTTAAAATGAAAAAATTATTCTCGCAAGTATTTTGGCACTCACAACCCAATTCGCATTGGCTGATACTAAAGCCGCTACAGTGGATCCTGAATTTGCAAAAATCGAAGCGATGGTTAAAGCAAAAAATATGACGGGTGCTTATCAAGCACTCAGTAAATTAGCTGCAACCGGCAATGCCCAAGCCATCTATAACTTAGGCTATTTAACACAAACTGGCCAAGGTACAGCAAAAGACGAGAAAAAAGCCATTCAGCTTTATGAGCAAGCCGGTGCAAAAGGCTACCCTGTTGCTAACTATGTCTTAGGTAAAAATTACGCCACAGGTACTTTAGGCCTAAAACAAGATCCAGCCAAAGCCAAACAATATTTAGAACGTGCATCGAGTGCAGGTTTTGACGATGCAACTATCGACTATGCGATTCTTTTATTTGCTGAAAATAATCCTCAGTCAGACAAATTAGCATTAACGAAGCTAGATCCACTGATCAAGAAAGGTTTCTATCCTGCAATACATGCCAAAGCGCTGTATGACATCAGTACAGGTTTTAAAACTAAGAATGATAAACCAGTTCAACAAGGCTTAAATAGCATTCAAGATTTGGCGAAAAAAGGATATATTCCTGCTCTCATGGCTGTGGGGAACATGTTTGTGAATGGCAATATCATTCCACAAAACCTGCCTGAAGCGAAAAAAATCTTTGCAGCACTTGCACAAGAAAATGTACCACAGGCCAAAGAATCATTAGCAACAGTAGATAAATTAATAGCGGAACAAGCCAAAGCACCGAAAGCTAGCGCGAAAAAAAGTTAAAGCTCATTCATAAACTGTGAAAAAAAAGCCTTGCAATTGCAGGGCTTTTTATATTGCATTTTAAATTTATACCATTCTAGGCCAATTTATTTAAGCAAGGCTGCATCATCAAAGGCTTTAAATTGACTGCGCTGCGCATGTGGCTGACAGCGTAAATATTGCGGCGCAATTTGAATATCTGCTCCCAATTCTGCTGCTGCATGCCAAGGCCAACGCGGGTCATATTGAATAGCACGTGCAATACCAATTGCATCTGCCATTTCATATTGCAATATGCCTTCTGCCTGCATCGCTTCCGTAATTAAGCCCACTGCAATGACCGGAATCGTAACCGCATGCTTAATCGCCTCTGCAAAAGGGACTTGATAACTCGCCTGTAGATGTATTTTCTGATCAACAGCTAAGCCACCACTCGAAGCATGGATATACGCTGCACCTAATTGTTCTAAAGCTTTAGACAATCCCACTGCAGACTCGATGTCCCAACTAGGCTCGCCGGTATATTCCATCCAGTCTGTTGCAGAGATACGTACACCAATTGGATAATCCACAGGAACAACATTTTTCATGGCCTGTAAGACTTCTAAAGTCAAACGAATACGATTTTCAAAGCTACCACCATATTCATCAGTACGTTGATTAGATAAAGGCGACATAAACTGATGTAATAAATAGCCATGTGCTGCATGCAATTCAATGAGGTCAAATCCTGTATCAACTGCACGTTTTGCAGACTCAGCAAAGTCTAGAATAATCTGATCAATTTCAGCTTTGGTTAATGCATGCGGCGCATGATCCTGCGTATTAAATGGTAATTCACTGGCTGAAACCGTTTGCCAGCCTTGCGCATGATCAGGTGCTAATTGGCCCCGTCCATTCCACGGCTTATCAGTCGACGCTTTTCGCCCAGCATGGGCAAGTTGGATTGCAAATGGCATCGGTGAAAGACTTTTCACTTTTGCCAATAAAGCTTTGATCTGTGCGCGTTGTAAATCATTCCAAAGCCCAAGGTCTGCATAGCTAATACGCCCTTCAGGCTGTACCGCAGTCGCCTCAACAATACAAAGCCCAGCACCTGACAATGCGTAATTCGCCCATTGCTGTTCATGCCAATAGGTTAATTCGCCTTGTTCATTGGCAGAGTACTGACACATTGGTGCTATCACAATTCGATTACTTAAAGTCAAACTGCCAAACTGAATTGGTTGAAATAACAACGCCACAAAACTCTCCTTATTTTAAAATGCTTTCGTTACACTCAAGCCCGCACTCCAATTGACCCCATCTGCGGGTTCAAAGAAGCGTCCATTACCGTCATTCACAATCACAGAGCCGACATATTTTTCATCAAATAAATTGTCTGCTCGAACATAGCTTTTTATTTTCCAGTCATCCTGTTGCCAAACATAACCGGCATTGGCAGAAACCACGGTGTAGCTTGGTGCAGCATCACTATTGGCATCATCGACATAAATTTTATCCATATAACGGACATCAAGTCCGGCATTAAAACCTGTTTCAGGTTGCCAATTTAGCGCTGCAAAGGCTTGGTTTTTAGCAATACCCGGAATGTCATTTCCTTTCGTTACAACCTTTGCAGGATCGCTATTGGAAATGTCTGCATCAAAAGTAGCATCGATAAAGCTATAACTGGCTTGGGCAGTCAAATCACGCCAGAGCTTTTTATTCCATGATAACTCTAGCCCTTGGCGCAAGGTTTTATCGGCATTGCGGAAAGTATTACGCCCATTGTTCGATTCGCCTGAAACAATGTCATTCTGTGTTTCACTTTGGAACACGGCTGCCGTGAAATTGCCCCATGCATTTTGCGCTTTCACCCCCAATTCATAGTTATCACTACTAGCAGGTTTCAAATCAAAATTCATGCCGTCATCTTTAGAATAGGCCATTTCGGTAAATGTGGGTGTTTCAAAACCTTTGGCATAACTGACATAAGCGTTTATTTTCGGATTGATCGCCCAGCTTAGTGCCGCTGATGGTAGAACCTTGTCATAGTCGGTTTTACCGCTATCATTTCCATTATCTTTATCAGCTTCATAGACTGCTTTACTTTCATAATGATCATTGGATTTATAATGCACGTTGCTATATCTTAAACCTGCGTCCAAAGTCCATGTTGGAAGAAAATTCCAAGAGGCTTGCACATACGGATCCAAATTCCATAGGGTATTATTTTCATTGCGGCGAATATTGCCTTTTACACCATACTGCCCTTCAGCATTAAAGTTTTCATAACCTTTTCGGTCTTCATCCATATAGTCAAAGGCAAAACCGGCGGTTAGTCGTGTATTTGGTAGCAAATCTTTGCCCGTCCAACGAATATCCGTTCCATAATAATCACGACTAAAATCAATCACACCGCCTGCATGGCGAGGGTTTCTTTGACTTGTTGATGATATTGGATTTCCATCTTCATCTAAGCCTAAATTTATTGAATACTCACCTTTAGGAATCGATTGATACTGGGTTACATCACGTTGCCCCATATATACCATTGCATTGAGTTCATGCTGATCATTCAATGGTTTTTTCCATGTTAAGCCAGTTTGAGTTTGGTTAATTTCTTTACGTACATCAAACTGCTTTAAAAATGCTACTTGCTGTTTCGGATTATTTTGCCAATGTTTTCTTGTCAAACCTTGCGGATCATCTGCATTAATATCCACATGATTAACAATCCAGTTCACTTTTGAACCATCATCCAAATCCCATGTAAGCTTGGCATTACTTAATACTTTTTTAGCAGCGCTGTGGTCGCGATATCCATCCGTTTCAAAGTACGATGAACTCACCACATAACTTGGCTCACTAGCCTTGTCTGATCCACCTTGTAGCACCACATCAGCACGACTTTTGTTATGACTCCCAGCAGAATAACCAAGCTCAACGGAATCTTTGCCTGTTCCTTCTTGGGTTGTAGTTAATACCGCACCGCCCGAAGAGTTCCCGTAAAGTGATGAAAATGGGCCGCCTAATACTTCAACATGACTTAAGCTACTCATATCAATATTTGAGGTTTGCCCTTGCCCATCTGGCATGGTCGCTGGAATTCCATCAACATATAAACGGATACCGCGTACACCAAAAGTAGAGCGCGCACCAAAACCACGCATCGAAATTTGTAAATCCTGTGCGTAATTTTCACGATTATTGAGTTGTAGTCCGGGAACACCTTTTAAGGTCTCCGACAGGTTCACACCTGTATTGTTATTATTTTCTGGCTGCTCAATTCGATAAACCGAGGCTGGTGTTTTAAGCCAAGTCGTATTGGTACGAGGAGCTTCGATTGTAATAGCAGGAAGTAAAACAGGTTCCGTAGAACCTATTTCTGCATAAAGTTGCTGGCAGATGCATGCCGTCAGGCAAAGTAAATGTGTCGATGTGAATTTGACGTTATATTTACTTTGCATGGATGCACCTACTTGTTCATTAGAATGTTACCTTAGAGCTTAAACCAATTACGAAAGCATCATCAACTCGATTTGTTGAGCCTGGGTTAACAACATACTGTAGACTCGGGCGAACCATCAGCCATTTTGTTGGATTATGGCTGTAGTTCAACTCAATGTTATATTCTGCGCTCGCATCAAATTTGTCAGCAGATAAACGATTATTCACATGTGCTCTGTTCACGCCTAGACCAATCATGTCAGTCGGTAAACGGTCTGCTAAACCGATATATTTCAGACCCAATTGTTGTGAATTATCCACTTTCGTTGTTACACGATCATGCCAAGTAAAGTTAGCAAAACTATGTAAGCCACGACGACCCTCGCCTGTAGATGTCAATTGCTGCTCAATCGCAACCCAACCACCAAAAGTACGATTTTTTGCATCTGTCGGGTTAGCAATATCTTTTTGATTTTTTACGTCATCCGCAGTGTTATACATCCCACCAACACGGTAACTGCCCGCTAAGCCGTTTACCAGTGATTTAGGTGTCCACACCAATTCAACTGGAATAGTCACACCATCTGCTTGATCGGTATCCAAATTCCAACCATGACGTTCTAAAGCATTTTCAGGGTTAAATTCATAAACACCGACTTGTGCTGCAAGTTCAGGCGTCGCTTGATATTTCACACGACCGCCCCATTGAGCAACAGGCGTATTCATCCACATCGTACCTTGCCATTTGCCCATCTGTGCTGCACAAAAGGCATTACTTTCAAAGTCACATGCCATCACGTTAAAGTCCATTCCGAGACCTAGACGACCGGCTTTAATACTAATACCCTGTTCTTTAAAATTCTTTTCAATAGAAAGTTCTGTTAAGCGACTTTTTTGGTTGCCGCGACCAAAATTGGCTTGAACATTGGCCAATTGTGGGGCATCACCTTGTAAATCATCAATCGTTGTACTTTGGCCTTGACGGGCTGTCATCACTGCACGCACAGTTACGCCATCCCAACCCGCCAGCTTTTCCATATTGAGTTGGGTACCCAGCCACAATTGACTCGCCACTGTCGCTGAATGTCCAGCATTGCGCCCGCCATCGGCAAGATAGGCAGCATCTGCTGCAATATTTGCTTCAAACTTCACGCCCTGTTGAGCGAGTTCAGTACGTTTACCATCCCAATCACCCAACATATACTGACCTTTAGGGTCAAAAGCATCTGCGGCATTAGTATGTGTCATGGCTGCCATTACCAACGTAGGCATTAAAGCTAGACTGAATTTTTTCATTGGAAAACCTAAATCTGGAGAGAGTGCAGATCGCAACCCAAAGGTTTGAAATCTAAAGGCATAAAAATTACATAACTTTTCACATTCTATCTCAGCATATTTTTTATTATTCATTAAACTTTTTTTTATATATTTATATAAATACAAATAAACTTTTTTATATTTAAATTATTTTTAGCATTGTTTTCAAACACTTAAATTAAAAACCATTTTCACAGAAGTTTAATTTTTATACTTGATGAATCTGCTGCATTATTAGAGGTGGATCAGGAAATTTGAACAACACTTATAAGTGATATTTTGCTCCCCAAATGATGTTATAAACATCAATATATGGAGTATTTTATGACACGTAGACCAAGAAGAAATCATTCAAATGACTTT
>NZ_VOYM01000068.1:0-18369 GCF_013420285.1 Acinetobacter sp. YH01019 | reverse complement strand
TGTTCAAATGGCGATTCAGCGTTTAATTGGTTTTGGGAAAAAAGAAGAGTTTAAGGAGATTTTGGCAATTTTAAGAAGGCAGAAGCCTGATAGGATAAGGGTTCTGTGAAATTTGTCGTGTACAGAGTTGTTTTTTATAATTTTTTAATAAATAAAAAAGACTAAAATACCTGAATCTTGGCATGGATCACACAAACTTAACGTGAAAATTGAATTACATTTTTTACGGTTTATACACAAAACAGCAAAGAATATTAAAAATAATTCAAAATAGTGTGATTTATGTCACATAATGATGTGTAATTTTTGTTATGATAATTCAAAGTTTAATCAAGAATAATTTTTAGTTATGAAAAAACTAATTATACCAATCTTAATGTTGAGTGTTTGCTATCTAGGGTTTTCTGTTTATAAAAATGCTGAATTAAAAAAGCAACAGGAAGCTGATCAAGTATTCAATGAATATGATGATCAGACTTTTAATCGTACTGAACAAGCAAAATTTGCTTATTCTGAAACAATGTCTAAACAAGACATAAATAATAGCTTATAGGTCAAGATACATTATTTTTATATATAATAATACATAAACATATAATTAAAACAGTGATTTAAATTTACTAGATTAATATTGCGATGAAATTGTGGAAACATTAAAAAATCAATGTGTTATAATTTTGCTGCTCATACATTTGGTCAGATTTTATTGAATTTAAGTCTGATTAAATGGAGTTAAAATAAGGCTGCATATGGTTATGCAGCTTTTTTGTTTGCATTTTTCAGTGTGTAATATGCTGAAAAAAGGATTGTTTTAAACCCTAAATCAGCCTTGCTGGCATGTACATTGCTAGAATTTCTACAAAATTAATGATGGGAAAACATCATGATTAATTTTGTGGAATGCCAAAGGCATAAAGTTTACTTAATAGGGGCTAGGTCATGACGACTCCTAATCCATCTTCCGAAAATATGCTTGAACGCCTGTTTAAACTGAGTGAAAACAAAACGACGTTTAAAACAGAAGTGATTGCAGGTGTAACTACATTCCTTACGATGTGTTACATCATTATTGTCAATCCAATGATTTTGTCCGCTACAGGGATGGATCATGGGGCTGTCTTCGTTGCAACCTGTTTAGCCGCAGCTATCGGCTGTTTGGTTATGGGGCTTGTAGCTAACTATCCAATTGCACTTGCGCCCGGTATGGGATTAAACGCGTACTTTACTTATTCTGTATGTTTAGGAATGGGTGTACCTTGGCAAACTGCATTAGCAGCAGTATTTGTATCAGGTTTAATCTTTATCGCAATCAGTATGTTTAAGATTCGTGAGGCGATTGTCAATTCAATCCCAATGTCACTTAAACTTGCGATTGGCGGTGGTATTGGTTTGTTCCTTGCTTTAGTTGCATTAAAAAATGCTGGCATTATTGTGAAGAATGAAGCAACTCTAGTTGGCTTGGGTGATTTGGGTCAACCATCTGTACTGTTGGCTTTGCTTGGCTTCCTATTGATTGTCATTATGCATCAGTTCAAGGTGCGTGGTGCGATCATCATCAGTATCCTTGCAATTACTGCTATTGCAACCATGTTTGGCTTTAATGAATTCCAAGGCGTTGTTGGTCATATTCCATCAATTGCACCGACATTTATGCAAATGGACTTCTCTGGTTTGTTTGAAGCAAGCTTGATTGGTGTAATTTTTGTCTTCTTCTTAGTCGATTTGTTTGACTCTACAGGTACATTGGTGGGTGTTTCTCACCGTGCAGGCTTGTTAAAAGATGGAAAATTACCACGTCTGAAAAAAGCGTTATTTGCTGACTCATCAGCGATTGTTGCAGGTGCTGCATTAGGTACATCTTCAACAACACCTTATATTGAATCTTCTGCAGGTGTTGCTGCGGGTGGTCGTACTGGCTTAACTGCTGTTGTTGTTGCAGTGTTGTTTTTGCTGTGTTTATTCTTGGCACCGCTTGCACAATCTGTACCTGGTTTTGCGACTGCGCCAGCACTACTGTTCGTTGGTGTGTTGATGATTCAAGGTATCGTTCACATTGAATGGGATGATATTACTGAAGCCGTTCCAGCATTTTTAACGATTATTTTCATGCCGTTTACATACTCAATTGCAGACGGTATTGCGATGGGCTTTATTAGCTACGCATTAGTGAAATTGTTCACAGGTAAAGCAGCAACTGTACCGTATATGGTATGGATTATTGCTGTACTTTGGGCACTTAAATTTGCGTTGTTTGGTGGTTAATACACCCTAAACACAGGAGGGTGTAAACGTTGTTTACACCCTTTTTTATTTTCTGAACATGAATTTTACGAGGTTAGGATATGAACCAACTTGAGCTGATTCAACGCATGCCTAAAGCTGAATTGCATGTACATATTGAAGGCACATTTGAGCCTGAGTTAATGTTTGCTATAGCACAGCGCAACCAGATTGAAATCCCGTATAAATCGGTTGAGGAAGTAAAACAAGCATATAACTTTCACAATCTACAATCATTCCTCGACATTTATTATGCGGGTGCAAATGTCCTGATTGTTGAACAAGATTTCTATGATCTAGCGATGGCATATTTTAAAAAATGTGCAGCAGATCATGTGGTTCATACTGAGATGTTCTTTGATCCACAAACCCATACCGATCGTGGTGTTGCATTTGCGACAGTTATAAATGGTTTGCAACGTGCTTGTGACGATGCAAAAGCAAAATTTGGAATTAGCTCACATTTGATTATGTGCTTCTTACGCCATTTGTCAGAAGAAGCGGCATTTGAAACATTGCAACAAGCATTGCCATATAAAGAACAAATTATTGGTGTGGGTTTAGACTCGAGTGAGGTTGGACATCCACCTTCTAAATTTGAGCGTGTATTTGCACAAGCACGTGAAGAAGGTTTCTTGGTGGTTGCACATGCTGGTGAAGAAGGTCCCGCAGAATACGTTTGGGAAGCGCTAGACTTATTAAAAGTGAACCGTGTCGATCATGGCGTTCGTTCTGAAGAAGACCCTAAATTGATGCAGCGTCTCATTGCTGAAAAAATGCCATTAACCGTTTGCCCACTGAGTAATTTAAAACTTTGTGTGGTGAATGATATGGCTGATCATAATATTCGTCGCTTATTGCAGCAAGGTGTACATGTCACTGTCAATTCAGATGATCCATCATATTTTGGTGGCTATATGAATGATAATTTTATTGCTATTGCAGAAGCGCTAGCATTAGATAATGATGAATTGAAACAGCTTGCTATTAATTCATTTGAAGCGTCATTCATATCAGATGAAGATAAGCAAACTTGGGTAGAAAAGATCAAGGCGTTGAATTAAACATCGGCGTATACTACTTAGGCAGTGAATCCTCACTGCCTTTTTTATTTGTCTAAGTTATCTGTCATGAAATCATCGTCAATTTTTTCTTTCAACTTAATCGTTGCTGTTTTAACAGTGGGATTGAGCTCTGCTGCAATGGCGGAAAAGTCGCAAAGTCTCAGTCAAAAAATGTTGAAACCTGTTATCGAATATCAGTGTGGGCAAGAACTGAATGCATCTAAAGTGTGGAAAGGAGCATCTATGTTTATGAGTGCGGCGCAAAAGAAAGACAATCAAACAGCCATTTGCCAGTGTGTGAGTGAACATGCAATGGATGAAATGACAGCTAAAGATTTGATGACAGCCGCGGTAAGTGAATCTGAAAAAAATAAATTAATTTCAAAAGCGGTTTTAAATAGTCTACGTGGTTGTGCGCAGCAGGCACTAAATTAAGACTATTAGGATTTAAAAAGCCACGATAAAGTGGCTTTTTAAATTTTGGAAAAAAATAAAGTTCGAATACTCTATTTCGGTTGTTGCGTCATGCTTTTGAGTACGTGGTCTTTATCAATAAAGTGATGTTTTAATGCTGCAAGAATATGGCCAACTAACAGTACTCCAGCAGCCCAAGAAATCCAAATATGTAAAGGTTTAACAATCGCAAGTAATTCGGGATTGTCTTGTACTAAACGTGGAATTTCAAATAAATACAGCACAGGCGCAGGGTGTCCAGCGCTCCAACTAAATAAACAACCAGTAATTGGAAGTGCTAGTAACATAAAATACAGTGCTAAATGGCCAAAGTGAGCTAATGTCTTCATATTTTTAGACATTGTATTTGGGAGTTCAGGGGCAGGATGGGTGTATCGCCAAAAAATACGAATGACTACAAGGAAAATGATGGTCGTTGCAATATTTTTATGTAAGGTAATGACTTGACCTTTAAAACTACCATCGACGTCATAACTTAAAAAGTTTCCACTATAAAAGCCAATGATCCATGCACCAATAAAAATAATAGCCATTAACCAATGTAGAATTTGAGCAGTACGCGTGTAATATTGCGAATTATTGTTCATTTTGAAAAGTAAAAAATTTATACGATGAAAGATATTAAAGCATTCTTGTGCTTGAAAACATACATGTAACTGAGACACAGTATTGAGAATTTGCAACACTGATTTTGCTGTTAAACTACACAATTACAGCATTATTTTTAAATAGACTTACCGTTTATAGGGCGAGTTGGTGCACAATACGCCCACTGATTAACATAACAAAGGATTCATCTGTGAAAAAATTAGCTGCAGTTCTAGCGCCACTTACCTTAGTTCTTTCTGCATGTGCTGCAACAGGTACCACTGGTACAGGTACTTCGGCTGCAACAACGACCAATAGTCTTGCAATGATGGCGGTTAAAGTAGGCGTGCAAGCGAAATGCGTAACTGAATTAAATAACAATACATATTGGAAAACTGCTTCTAAAGTTTTAACTGAGACTCAAAAGTCTGAACTTCAAACTGAAGTATGTTCATGTGTCGGTGAAAAAGCGACGACCAGTGTTACTGCTACAGATTTAGTTGTTGCGGCAATGGATAAAACGTCACAAGCAAATCTTGCAGCTAAAATTGTTACGAATACATTAAATGCATGCGTAGTTGAAACACTCAAAAACTAAGTATTGAAATAAAACGATCCTCTACGCTGAGCTGGTTTTGGCGCAAGAGGGTCGTTTTTTATTGTGTGAGAAAAGAAATGAAAGTAGCTGGTGCAGATGAGGCAGGGCGTGGCCCATTGGTGGGTTCAGTTGTGGCGGCAGCTGTTATTTTAGATCCAAATAATCCAATTGAGGGATTAAATGACTCTAAAAAGCTCACCGAAAAAAAACGGGAAAAACTGTTTGTCGAAATTAAAGAAAAAGCATTGGCTTGGGCGATTGCTGAAAGTTCGGCTGCTGAAATTGACGAGATCAATATTTTGCAAGCTTCTCTCTTAGCAATGCGTCGTGCTGTTGAACAATTGGCAATTCAACCTGATCACGTGCTGGTTGATGGCAATAAAGTCCCACAAGGGCTTAGCATGAGCTGTGATGCCGTGGTTGGTGGTGATGCAATACATGCTGAAATTTCGGCTGCCAGTATTTTAGCAAAAGTTACTCGAGACCATGAAATGGTAGAACTTGATGCAAAATATCCGCAGTATGGTTTTGCAAAGCATAAAGGCTATCCGACTAAAGCGCATTTTGAAGCGATAGCTGAGTTTGGTGTTATTGATGAGCACCGTCGTAGCTTTGGTCCGGTACGTAAAGTTCTAGAGGCGAAAGCTTAAGCTTTATCTCATTGTGAGATTTGAGAAGAATATTTTAGATAAATTTAAAGCGGCTAATAAGCCGCTTTATTTTTGAAACGCATTTAATCTTAACGATTATAATTGTTCTGTGGAAAATCACCTTCTTCGAAAGAAGGTTGATATTCTTGATCAATATTTTGGAGATGTTCGTGCATCGCACGTTCATGTTGAATGCGTTGGTAGATTTCTTCGCGGTGTACAGATACTTCTTTTGGTGCATTCACACCAATACGAACCTGATTACCTTTAACCCCAAGTACAGTCACGCTGACTTGGTCCCCAATCATTAATGTTTCTCCGACACGACGAGTCAGAATCAGCATGTTTATCTCCTTGCAAAATGCAAAACCTGCAATTGATCAATTATGTAAAATTCATAACCTGTAAAAGCAAAAAAATTTTAACAGAACATCTGAAACATTCATTGTGACAGATACAATTCTAATTAAATTTTTTCAAAATCCTCAGGGTTAATATAACAGAGCCACTATAAAAAAAACTATAGTGGCTCTGTATTTTTACGATGTTTTTCAAAATCTGTCTAACAATGACAAAAATTGACACCTTGCATGGTTAATTAAGCACGAACGCTTGATTCACCAGTTTCGCGGTCAAGACCGAATGCTGTGTGCAGTGCACGTACAGCAAGTTCTAAGTAGTTTTCTTCAATGATCACTGAAATTTTGATTTCAGATGTAGAGATCATCAAAATGTTGATACCTTCTTTTGCAAGTGCTGTAAACATTTTGCTTGCGACACCAGCATGCGAACGCATACCAACACCAACGATTGATACTTTAACGATGTCTGAACGTGTAGCAACTTCACGTGCGCCAATTTCTTGAGCAGTTGCTTCAAGAATTGATTTAGCTTTTGCAAGTTCGCTACGGTTAACAGTGAACGTAAAATCAGTTGTACCATCTTCTTCAACATTTTGGATGATCATATCGATTTCGATGTTTGCATCGCCAATTGGGCACAAAATGTTTGCTGCAATACCTGGTTCGTCTGGAACACCAAGAATTGTTAATTTAGCTTCATCACGGTTGAATGCGATGCCTGAGATGATTGGTTGTTCCATGTTATCTTCCGCTTCTGTGGTGATTAGTGTACCGACGTTTTGTTTAAAGTCTTCGTCGAATGCGCCATCATCGTCATTATCAAAACTTGATAATACGCGTAAAGGCACTTGGTATTTACCTGCAAATTCTACAGAGCGAATTTGAAGGACTTTTGAACCAAGTGATGCCATTTCCAGCATTTCTTCAAAAGAAATACGATCAACTTTTTTCGCTTTTGGAGCGACACGTGGGTCAGTGGTGTAAACACCATCAACGTCTGTGTAGATTTGGCATTCATCTGCTTTGAGTGCTGCAGCAAGTGCCACACCAGAAGTATCTGAGCCGCCACGACCTAAAGTGGTTGTATTGCCATCAGCATCAAAACCTTGGAAACCAGCAACAACAAGTACACGACCGGCATCTAGGTTGGAGGTGAGGACATCTGTGTCAATAGATTCAATACGTGCTTTATTGAACGCGCTGTCGGTTTTAATACCAACTTGACGGCCTGTAAGAGATTTAGCTTCAACACCAATTGAGTTAAGTGCCATTGCTAACATAGAAATCGTTACCTGTTCACCTGTAGACACCATTTGGTCTAATTCGCGTGGATCAGGGGTTTCGGTAATGGCTTTCGCTAAAGCAAGTAGACGATTGGTTTCGCCACTCATTGCAGATACAACAACCACAACTTTGTGACCGTGATCATGCCAACGCTTTACACGACGAGCAACATTTAAAATGCGCTCTGGAGTACCCATTGAGGTACCGCCATATTTTTGAACGATTAATGCCATAACTATCCTTACCAAGTAAATAAGTCTAAAGACTTAAAGCACTTACACATATTTTAAGACCACAATTGAGTGCGGTTTTAATATACCACGTAGCTCCTGAACAATGCCGAGGTAGGTTTTGTTCAATAGATACTTTGTGTCCGCAGGTGGTTCAAGTGAACACAGCCTTTTAGACTCCATCTTCATCATATAACCAGAGGTTGAATGTTGCTTTCAACATGAATGATTGAGTTTGCGTGTATACGCATCAACGTGGTTTAAGTAGGATCCAGCATTAAAAAACACACTACTTAAACCGGTTGATTGGCCTAAGGTAAGGAGAGTCACCTTAGGCGATAGGACTTTTGGTCTTATTTTGCAGCTAACCATGCAACAAGGTCAGTCATTACAGCTTCAAGTTTGTCGCTATATGGCGCACCACCTTGAGCCATGTCAGGTTTACCACCACCTTTACCACCAAGTTCTTGACCAAGGTGCTTGATGATGTCACCCGCTTTTACAGTTGCTGTGTATTCTTTCGCCACTGAAGCAATCAAGCTGACTTTGTCGGCATCTACAGCAGCAATCACGATAACGGCATTGTCTAACTTAGATTTAACACCGTCATGTAAGTTACGCAGTGATTTCGCATCTACATTGTTTACTGTTGTAATTAATGTTTTGCGGCCTGCGATGTCTTGAACTTGACCTAAAAGCTCAGCAGCTTGGAAACTCGCTAGTTTTTGGTTCAATTGTTCAATTTGCTTTTGCAAGCTAGATGCTGTGTGAGAAAGCACTTCAACTTTTTCTAAAGTTTGATCTTTTTGTGCTTTTAACAAATCGTTGATTGCGTGAATATCACGATCAGCTTTTTGTGCTACTTCAACTGCTTTTGTGCCTGTAACAGCTTCTATACGGCGTACGCCAGCAGCAACACCACCTTCAGACGTGATTTTGAATAGACCAATATCACCGGTGCGTTTTACATGAATACCGCCACAAAGTTCAATGGAGAAGTTTTTATCTTCAGAGATTGAACCCATAGACAATACACGTACTTCGTCGCCATACTTTTCACCGAACAACATCATTGCGCCTTTTTCTTTGGCAGCATCGATGTCTAAAAGTTCAGTAGAAACAGCAGTGTTAGCAATCACTTCAGCATTAACAATACGTTCGATTTCTTGCAGTTGTTCAAATGACACAGGTTGGTCATTAGCAAAGTCGAAACGTAATAGTTCGCTTGCAACCAATGAACCCTTTTGTTGTACATGTGTACCCAGTACTTTGCGGAGCGCTGCATGTAGAAGGTGAGTTGCAGAGTGGTTGCGGGCAGTTGCGTCACGCAAATCAGCTTTAACAATTGCTTCTACCGCTTGAGCAGCCTTTAAGTTGCCCATGGTCACGATGCCTTGGTGTACAAAAGCACCACCAGATTTTTTGGTGTCTTGTACTTCAAAAATACCAGTTTCGTTTTTGAAGATACCTGTATCGCCAACTTGACCACCACTTTCTGCATAGAACGGTGTTTGGTTCAGTACGATCAGTGCTTCGTCGCCTTCAAACACTTCGTCAACTTGTTCGCCATCTTTATAGATCGCAACAATTTGACCTTGACCTTGAGTTGCTTCATAGCCATCAAATTGAGTTTCGCCATCAACCTTAACAATGCTGTTGTAGTCAACTGCAAATTTACCAGCATCACGTGCACGTTGACGTTGAGCAGCCATTTCAACTTCAAAGCCAGCTTCATCAATCGTTAAATCACGTTCACGTGCGATGTCAGCAGTTAAGTCAGTTGGGAAGCCATAAGTGTCATAGAGTTTAAATACGGTTTCGCCTGGAATCACTGAACCTTTCAGTTGAGCCAATTCACCTTCAAGCAATTTCAAACCTTGCTCAAGTGTTTTAGCAAACTGTTCTTCTTCTTTCAAAAGCTGTGCTTCGATACGCGCTTTTTGTGCTTCAAGCTCAGGGTATGCAGCGCCCATTACATTAATTAATGGTTGAAGCATTTTGTGGAAGAATGAACCAGTCGCACCTAATTTATTACCGTGACGCACTGCACGGCGAATAATCCGGCGAAGTACATAACCACGACCTTCGTTTGATGGGTTAACACCATCTGCAATGAGGAAGCAGCATGAACGCGCGTGGTCAGCAACCACTTTAAGAGAAGCAGGGTATTCAACAGGTTTATTTTCTGCTTGTGCTTTCGCTTCAAGTTCAGATGTATCTAAACCAATAATTTGTGCAGCGTCTTTGAGTAAGTTTTGGAATAGATCGATTTCGTAGTTTGAGTTTACGTGTTGTAAAACCGCAGAAATACGCTCTAAGCCCATACCTGTATCTACAGAAGGTGCAGGAAGCGGGTGTAATACGCCATCAGCAGTACGGTTAAACTGCATGAATACGTTGTTCCAAATTTCAATGAAACGGTCGCCATCTTCTTCAGGCGTGCCTGGTAAGCCACCCCAAATGTGATCGCCATGGTCAAAGAAGATTTCAGAACATGGACCACATGGACCTGTATCGCCCATTGCCCAGAAGTTATCTGATGCGTATTTTTCGCCTTTGTTATCACCAATACGGATGATACGAGAAGCATCTAGACCAATTTCTTTGTTCCAGATATCAAAAGCTTCATCATCGGTATGGTAAACAGTGGCATATAGTTTATCTTTTGGAAGTGCTAACCATTGTTCGCCAGTTAAAAAGTCCCATGCGAATTTGATTGCATCACGTTTAAAGTAATCACCAAATGAGAAGTTACCCAACATTTCAAAGAATGTATGGTGACGCGCTGTATAACCAACGTTGTCTAAATCGTTGTGTTTACCACCTGCACGTACACATTTTTGTGAAGATGTAGCACGAACGTAGTCACGTTTTTCAAGACCAAGGAAGCAGTCTTTGAACTGGTTCATACCCGCGTTGGTGAACAATAATGTTGGGTCGTTGGCAGGTACCAGAGAACTCGACGCGACACGTGTATGCCCTTGCGATTCAAAGTAGCTTAAAAAAGCTTCGCGAATTTCAGCTGATGTCATAAAACGAGTACTCACAACCAAGTCTCTCCTAATTTCGATTTGGTAATAGCATATCAAGCAAGTCTTACAAAATTTTAAAGCTGGCTTGAGATGCTGACATAAAATTTAAAAACGCTAAATTATAACGGAAAAAGGCGTAGCGACCAATGATTTTCAATGAACTATATGACTTTTTATATAATTCATTTGAATTGATTCATTTTCATTATGGTTGTGAAAATTTTGGCAGTTTTTACTCAATGGTACTTTGGTTTATTTATAAATTTAGGGTGAAATTTGAGATGAAATTTGAGATGAAATTTTACTTAAATCCTAAACGCATTTTCAAATTTTAAAGGCGTGAATGAATCAGCTTATAAGTCAGGATCTGTCTTTTTTATGTGTTGAATGGGGAATTCCTTGCCATCAAATTTGAGCTGATAACGACCTTGGTCATGTTCAGCGGACGCTTTGCAGTTTTTGTGATTGTAATGGCTGCTAATGCTCGACTCTTTGATTAAGAAAATAGGGAAGCCCTTATGGGTTTGATTGCTGATGTGCAAGGTGCGCTTCAATTCTTCAGTATTCCAGTCATCACAAGCACTTTGTGTACTGCTGTTGTAGTTGGTCATTAGTCCATTTAAGACAGCTAAAATTTTTGAATCAGTTTGAATGGCATATAGGTAAAGCAATCGTCTTGATGAATGAATACCGCCTATGTGCGATTGTTTTAAAGCAATACCCACCAAGTCCTGATCTTTTGCATAGGGGGTGAGATCAAATTGAACCTTATCTAAACGTGTCGTAGGCACAATGCCTTTAGGTGACTTAAATACTTTTAGTACTTGAAATGTGCCTTTATCTATAAGATAAAGATTTAGATCATAATTGCCCGCATTGTCCTGAATCACGTCAGTCGCATTACTAGAAAGGGCTAATAATCGACGACTATGCTGAAGTTGAATGCAGTCCTGAAATACAGGTTTATTGGTATTGGCGGAATTATTGTCTGAGAATAGGCGCTGTAATTTTTGTATATCCGCTGATGAACAGTGTTGATATATTTGCGCTGTAGTCTCGGTTGAACCTAATAAAAATATCAAAAATATTGAGATGGAAGCGTAAAAGAGCTTTGTAGGTTTAAGCTTTTGCCAGAACAAATAAAATGGTTGTAGTGTTTGCTTCATCATTGTGATTTATGGTCTATAGAATATTTTTCTTCATTATAAAGTCGAAAAGCTATTTTGAATGTTTTCACTCAACACCCATTTTAATAAGTATTAAGAGAATTAATGATTACGAATTATTGTTGAAATCCTTTAATATATAAGCGCTTTATAACTGTTTCAAAATGAAGGGTAAGTCATGCAACGAGTGGCAATTAACGGATTTGGTCGAATCGGACGTAATGTTTTACGTGCATGGTTTGAAAATCCTAAAGAATTTCATTATGAAATTGTTGCCATTAATGATATTGCTGATGTTGAGACCATGGTGCATTTGTTTAAATACGATACAACACATGGCCGCTTTGCTGGGAATGTTGAAATTATTGAAGAAAATAACAAAATTTTTCTCGATATTCGTTATGCAGATGCACATTTAAATGTCCAAATATTGAATGAAGCCAAACCGCAGAATTTGCCTTGGCAGTTACTCGGTGTCGATGTGGTACTTGAATGTACAGGTCTATTTCGCTCACGCGAAGCAGCCACTCAACATCTAACTGCGGGTGCTAAACGCGTGATTATTGGTGCAGCGCCTTTTGATACCGTTGATGCTGCGATTGTTTATGGTGTAAATCATTACGAAGTCAAAGCCAGTGATCAAATTATTTCTAGTGTGTCATGTACTACGCAAGCCTTAGTACCTTTAGTGAAAATTATTGATGATGCCTTCGGTATAGAAACGGCATTGATGACTGAAATCCATGCAGTCACCGCTGATCAATCTGTTTTGGATCACGCACATCGTGATTTACGTCGTGCCCGTGCTTCAGGTCAAAATATTATTCCGACCACATCTTCGGCTTTGGGTGCACTTAAACGCGTGATGCCTAAAATGGAAGGGCGTATAGATGGATATTCAATTCGCGTACCAACCATCAATGTGGCCGCAATTGATTTAACTTTTATTGCACAATCGCCTGTAACAGTACACCGTATCAATGAAGTCTTAGTAAAGGCTGCACAGCACGATTATGTAGAAATCATGCAAGTGACGGATGAGCCCTTAGTATCGTCCGACTTTAATCATTCACCTTACTCACTAATTGTGGATTTAACCCAAACCATGGTGGTGGGTAATCAAGTGAAAGTTTTTGCTTGGTATGATAATGAATGGGGCTATGCAAATCGTTTACTTGATCTGTGTGAAAGTTTTCATGCTGCATAAAGAAAAATAAGTTTAAAGCATCTCAAAGGAGGTGCTTTTTTACATGACGCTTAGATTTTTCATTGATAATTGAAATACATCTTCGCAAGTTAATGACCTAAAAAATATTGAAAAACATTAAATTCTTTACTTAATATCAATTGATTTTAGTAAGATGAAATACAAATAAATGTAATAAGAGTTTTACGCATGATGCTGATGTTACTTTGGGGATTCATTTTATTATTGTCATTGGCTGTCATATTTTTGATTTGGCTGCAATTTAATCGTGACGTTTCACAATCCACTGCACATGAAACATTACCACTCGAAGAAAAAGTAGCGCATTTAGAAGCGAATTTAAAAAAGACTTTAGAAATTATGCAAGATCTGGCGAAAAAAATGCATACGCAACAAGAAGTACTTGATCAGACCACGCAAAAATTACAAAAAGTTGAATTGCAAAATGCCGAACTCGTGACATTGCTTAGTCAAATGGTGAAATCGGATTGATATTTATCTCAATTATGAGCAAATGTTGAAAAGAAAGCACACACTTTTAAAACACCATGACGAGCCCGCTATGGTGTTTTTTGATTTTCAGATTAAAACCAAACGCAAAAGTGCGGCAGAAGCCATACTGATAGCAACGGTTGGTAAAAGTGAAAAGCGTGAAGCGGCAATCAGCGTAATAATTATGGCAATCATATCTGCTGGATTATCTTTCACGAAATATGGCGCGATCACAGAAATGAGCACACAGCCAGGTACAACTTCCATGATTTGACGTTGCTTATTGGTTAAGCTACGATTTTTCAATAAAACATAGCCCAATATGCGGGTGAGATAGGTTGTCGCAGCAATGAATAGAATAGCGATTACGGTCGGTGTGTGAATCATGCCTCATCTCCAATCAAGAAAAAGGCAGAGACAATGCCACTGATAGCACCAATTGGAACATACCAGCCCGAAGGTAAATACAAATAGGCAAGTGCTGCGGTGATGAGACTAATCAGCCATGGACGAGCTGCGCTCATGCCTTTCCACATACTGCGTAACAGCACTAAAAAAACAGCAGGGAATGCCATGTCAAATCCGAAGCGATTGATATCGCCTAATACAGGACCGATCACAGCACCTAAAGTGGTGAACCCGACCCACATTAAATAAAGGGCAAAGCACAAACCCGCATAAAACATCATGCTAAATGCGCGGTGATAACCGACCAATTGTGCTTTTTTTTGTGCATCTGCTAAACCCACGGCCCAACTTTCATCCACCATAAAGAATAAGGCTGGAAAAACAGTTTTATTCGGGAGATGACGTAAATACGGTACTAAACTTGCTCCCATCAATAAATGTCGACAATTCACTAAAAATGTAATGAAAACCAACATCAAAATATTGGGGGGATTAGTCCACATTTCTAAAATGGCAAATTCAGAGCCACCAGCAAAGTTTAAACCTGTGAGTAATGGAACTTCGAGTGTACTGAAGCCTTTTTGAGTGGCTTGAGCGCCTAAAACCAATGCAAACGGTGTGATGCCTAAGAGCAAAGGAATTGATGTTTTGAGTCCACGCTTAAACTCGAGCACTTGCGGTGACGAAGTTGAGTGTGATGTGGTGTTTCTAAACAACAACATGCTTAAGCTCTTTGCATTAAAATAATTAGAACAGCTATTTTAGGTGGATTTTATGGAAATTAGGCGCTGATTTTTGCATCTTTAGCTTTATGTTTAAACTAATATTGCTAAAATATAAATAAATTTGGAATTTAGTGTTAAAAGATGGATCAGATTGATAAGCGCATTTTGCAGGAATTGCAGATAAATGGAAAATTGCAAAATAATGAACTTGCGCAATTGGTAGGATTATCTCCATCGCCATGTTTGCGTCGGGTCAAACAGCTTGAAGATGACGGTTATATCGAAAAATATGTTGCACTGTTAAATGCCAATAAACTAAATCTTGGGCTGACGGTTTTTGCGCGTATTTGGTTGAAAGGGCAGGATGCAAAAACTGTGAATGGTTTTGTGGATGCGATCCAAACCATGCCAGAAGTAGTGGAATGTCAACTCATGGCAGGCGATTGTGACTTCTTTTTAAGAATTGTAGTTGCCGATTTGGAAGCTTATCGTAAGTTTCAAATTCATCATTTAACACAAATTGAATGTGTGCAAAATGTCAAAACTGAAATTCCTTTACAGACGGTGAAAAAGACCACGGCATTGCCATTGGAATAAATTTTTAGGTTTTAAAGCTAAATGTTTGAACGCTAAGAATTTTTGTAAATAGTCCTTCAAAGTGTATTTATTGTATAGATTAGTGAATGATATTTTATCAAATGGTTGAAATAAATTTGGTTGTGAAATTTAAAAGGTAATAATAAACAATTATTTATGAATATTAAGAAGTAAGTCTGATTATTCTATAAGTAGTTATGCATCTTTTATAAAAAAGTCATGTGCAAGCTGAAAACTATCGTGCTAAACTAGGAGAAATCGGGTGTGCTCCCGATTTTTTTATGCGGATTCGTTCCGCGCTGACATGAATTTAGGTTTACAACATGCCCATTTCAGAGACATGGTTATTACCTGATGGTGTAGCTGATGTACTGCCAGAACAGGCGCAAGTGATTGAATCTTTGCGTCGTAAAGCATTAGATTTCCTCGCATCTCGAGGTTATCAGTTGGTGTACACGCCATTCATTGAATACATCGAATCTCTATCTTCTCTTTCAGAATCGAATCAAGATTTAGACTTAGCCACTTTTAAAGTTATCGATCAGTTGTCTGGTCGTTTACTTGGTGTGCGTGCCGATATGACACCACAAGTGGCTCGTATTGATGCGCATGTACATCCTGTCGAAGGTGTAGCTCGTTATTGCTACGCTGGAACAGTGTTACATACTAAGCCTCAGGGATTTAATACCACACGTGCACCATTACAATTAGGTGCAGAACTTTTTGGTTCGGACAGCATTGATGCTGACGTTGAGTTGATCGATGTCATGATTAACTTGCTTCAAACAGCAGGTCATTCAGACGGTATCCATCTAGATTTAGGGCATGTCGGTTTATTCCGTAGCTTGGTTAAGCAAGCTGGTTTAAGTAAAGCGATTGAACGTCAGCTTTCTGACTTGTATCAACGTAAAGCTTTGCCTGAGTTGGCTGAATTCACACAAACGCTTCAATTCGGTCAAGATTTTTATACCTTAGGTCGTTTTGCAAGTGATTTAGATGCGTTACAAGCAAATTTAAGTGCTGAAGTTTTAAATAACGAAGCATTTAAACTTGCATTTGATGCAGTGAAATCGACACAAGCCGCAATTCAGGCGCGTTGGCCAGAACTACATATTGGTATCGATGTCGTTGAACTTCGTTCATATCACTACCACACTGGTTTAATGTATGCCGTTTATGCACCAAACCGTGCTGCACCACTGGCTCAAGGTGGTCGCTATGATGGTATTGGTGAACATTTTGGTCGTGCACGTCCAGCAACAGGCTTCTCTTGTGACTTATATGCATTAACTGCGGGTCAAGTTCAGAGTGCTAAAGTTTTGGTTGCACCCAAAGGTATTGAAGCAGATTTATTAAATGCAATTGCATCAGCACGAAACGAAGGTTTCAGTGTGGTTCAATTGTTAGGTAATGATGATTTAAGCTCAGTTTCATCTGCAAGCCATCAATTGGTGAATGCAAATGGCGAGTGGACAATCAAACAAATTTAATCGCGTGATGTGTATCTCACATAAACGTTTTTCAATTTTAACAGCATGATGCAATGAGGCTATTATGGGCAAGAATGTTGTGGTACTTGGTACCCAATGGGGCGACGAAGGTAAAGGTAAGATCGTCGACCTGCTCACAGATCAAGCGGCTGCGGTAGTTCGTTATCAAGGCGGACACAACGCAGGTCATACACTTGTGGTTGGTGGTAAGAAAACTGTATTACACCTCATTCCATCTGGTATTTTACGTGAAAACGTATTGTGCTTAATTGGTAACGGTGTTGTTCTTTCTCCTGAAGCACTTATCCATGAAATGGATGTTTTAGAGAAAGAAGGCGTGCCAGTTAAAGAACGTTTACGTATTTCTCCAAACTGTCCTTTAATTCTTCCAAACCACATCGCACTTGACCAAGCGCGTGAGAAAAAACGTGGTAATGCGAAAATCGGTACTACAGGTCGTGGTATTGGTCCAGCGTATGAAGATAAAGTGGCTCGTCGTGCAGTACGTGTTGCGGACTTGGTACGTGGTGGTGATCATCTTAAAGCTCAACTTGAAGAGCTGCTTGAATACCATAACTTCCAATTGACTCAATTCTACGGCGTAGAAGCAGTTAAATTAGAAGACGTAATCGCGCTTTGTGACGAATGGCGTAAAGTGGTTGCTCCATTAGTGATGGATGTAACAGGCGAATTGCATAAATACCGTAAAAACGGTGACAATATCATGTTTGAAGGCGCTCAAGGTTCACTTCTTGACGTTGACCATGGTACATATCCATATGTAACGTCTTCAAACACAACTGCGGGCGGCGTAAGCTCGGGTTCAGGTCTTGGTCCTTTGCACCTTGACTATGTATTGGGTATTACTAAAGCATACACAACTCGTGTAGGTGCTGGTCCATTCCCTACAGAACTTGTTTACGATGCAGCGAATGATGTTGGTGATGCAATCGGTAAACACTTGGGTACTGTTGGTTCAGAATTTGGTGCGTCTACTGGTCGTCAACGTCGTTGTGGTTGGTTCGATGCTGAAATCCTTCGCCGTTCTGTAGAAGTGAACTCACTTTCTGGTATTTGCTTAACTAAACTTGACGTTCTTGATGGTTTAGAAGAAGTGAAAATCTGTGTAGGTTACGAAGCAGCAGATTCGGGTTGTATCGGTTCTTCTGATGCGCTTGCATTTGAAACTTTAAAACCAATCTATGAAACTATGCCAGGTTGGTCTGAGTCTACTTTCGGTGCAAAATCAATTGATCAATTGCCTGAAGCAGCTATAAACTACGTTAAACGCCTTGAGCAGTTAATTGAATGTCCAATCGACATCATTTCAACTGGTCCAGACCGTGATGAAACGATTATTCTACGTCACCCATTCGATGCTTAATACGCATTAGAACTCAGACGTTGAAAGGCCTCGCTCATGCGAGGCTTTTTTTATATAAATTGTTTTAGTTAAAATGAATAATAAATTGAATTGTTAAATAAAACATATTGATTCAAAAAGATTTTAAAAAAATATGTAAAAATATTGAGAGATTAATTTTTTTGTATATATTTGACATTCTTTATAAATAACTAGAGATCATTATAAATTATCTCTGTACACGACAAAAATAGATAACTCATTGAAATAATGTCACAATAATTGTTTTCTAACGACGAATACTATGACACATCTCAATGAGCTATATCTTATCTTAAACAAATATCTAAAATGGAACA
>NZ_VOYM01000067.1:0-19927 GCF_013420285.1 Acinetobacter sp. YH01019 | reverse complement strand
AATGTATATCGTTGGCAGAAGAAATTATTTAGACCAGTTATCAAAAACTTCATTGATGACTTTATTCTCGATAAAAATCATCTGCTACCACAGAGAATCTATAAATAATAGTGCGTAAGTCCTATAAATGAACATTTGTTGTGATTAATAGCTAAAAAGTCAGCATTTATATTTTTTTGTGATTTTTGCCTGAAAACAGACGGATTGACTTTTCAGGCACTGAATAATAGGCATAATAATCATCAGGATTTAGCGATTTAAACCTTAATGGAATGGCGTATATGGATTTAATACGGCCGAATGGACAGCCCAATTATGGGCGTTTCAGTCAACTCCCTAATCATATTGATTTAAGTAAATATGAATATAAGACACCGTATGGGAAGACACTGAATGGTTGGCGTAAGCGTTTAAAATATAAAAAATTTAAATTTTGTTGTATTCAACATGAACATTATACCATTGGCCTGGCAATTGCAGATATTGCATGGGCAGGGCACGGTTTTGTCTATGTATATGATCATTTAACCAATGACGTACTTGAATGGAATTCCATTAATTTTTTATCTAGAAATACCGTTTTAGATGAGCAACCATTATTCAACCAAAGCCATTTTATTAAATCGGGTGTGCAGTTAGATATACAACATGCTAATGGTGTGCGCTATATCCAAATGTCTAAACATGGTGAGTTGAAACTCAGTGCGCGAGTTTTTTGTGCGGGGACTGACCCACTAAGTATGTGTAGTCCAACAGGCATCAATGGTTGGACATATACCCAAAAGCTCACAACTTTAGGTTGCGAAGGCTTTTTTATTAATAAGCAAGGCAAAACCATTCAATTTCATGAGCGAACGTTTGTATCGCTGGATGATACCTGCGGTTTTTTACGTCCAGAAACAGCTTGGTTCTGGTTGTCGTGTAACTTTTGGGACAGTCAAAACCGTCGCATTGGTATTAACTTAGCTTCAGGGGTGAATGAAAGCTTTGGTAATGAAAATTGCCTTTGGGTCAACGGTAGTTTATATCCACTGGCAGATGTATTGTTTCAGCAACAAGGCGATAACCTGTGGAGCATTAGCTCTTTAGATAACACTTTAAATTTGATGGTTAGTACGGGCTGGCGGCGTTATGAAAATCTAAATCTTCGCTTAGTCGGTAGTCAGTTTAGTCAGTGGCAAGCCAAAGTCAGCGGAACCATTTTAAAAGATGGCGAGGAAATTGTATTTTTGAATGAATATGGTTTACTCGAACAGCATTATGCCAAGTGGTGATTGATTTCATTAAAATTGTTAGCACTTAAAAGAAAAAAGACCGTATTCGATACGGTCTTATTTATGGATGGGTGAACGGAATTTATCTTCCTGCCTGCCAAAATGCTTCACCCGCAGCAATGGGATCGCCGGTTTCTTCAAGTGTTTTGACCCAAACATCATACTGCGCGATTACAGGATGCTGACTTGGATGGAAGTTTGGATTAAACCAATCTGAGTATTGCCCACGCATGCGTGATAGCATGCCTTTTTTGCCAAAGAACCACGGCAAACCTTTTGCCATCATTTGCAAACGTTCTCGACGGTTAAAACCATCGTATTTCAACATGACGTCGGCACGATAGGTGGTAAAACCGAACATCATTACTGTGGTAAATGCGAGTGCAAATTTACGCGTCAACTCAGGTACATCACCAACGTGTTTCATCACATCAAAGGCTACATCACGGTGTTCCATTTCTTCAATGGCATGCCATGCAAATAAAGCACGGACATAAGGATGTGCGTCTTGTAGAGTTTCTTTTTTGCTAAAGAAAGTTTCTGCCATTAAGGCTGTTAAATGTTCTGCGGCTGCCGTCATGGCAATGTTGTACTGTGGTGAACGTTTCGTTAGCTCAAACTTAAAAATTTTGTTTAAACGCTGAATGAAAGCATCCACGGGCATCCCTTGATCACGCATGACTTGGTTCATTTTGTCGTGAGCCATACCATGTTGCGCTTCTTGCTTAATAAAATCTGCAACACGTTGTTGTAAGTCAGGATCTTGAATTTTGTCGCGGAACATACGTACACATTGAATAAAATAACGCTCGCCATCTGGGAAGGTGAGGCTCAGCGCATCAAACATACGAGTACGAAATGGATCACCGCCAAACCAAAAACGTGGTGCTTCATTTAACTTAAAATCGAGTTTAGTGCGAACCACAGGTTCGACTTGATATTGGACGATTGCATTCATAATTTATTTTCTGTGCGATTCGTATTAAATGCAGTATGTCGGAGAAATGTCACTTTGTTTTGACAGATATTGCCATTTTTTATACATTTTACGCCAAAGTGAAAATATTAAATGTCAAAATAGAATGATGACTTTGAGGGTTGGTGATGGCTGAAATTCATATCCCAAATGGTTATTTCCAGTTATGGAATATGTACTTGCATGAACGTGAGCAAGACTTTACTCAACTTGAGTTTTTAGCGCCTTTTGTGGCGCAATTGCAGCATGTGCTTTCGCTACCCATCGATTCACAATCCCCTTATTCTTTTTTTAAAACCATTATGCAACTGACCCAGCAGCATTTGGACTGCCCGCAGTTAGTATTTGAAATGGCGAAGTATATTCGTGCAGAGCACTTTGGCGTATTGGGTTATATGGCGACTCGTAGTGAAAGTGTCGCGGAGGCTTTGCAAAATGTAGTACGTTTTAGCCGACTTGTGATTGATGGTGATGAAATTGTGCCGATGCACATGACGCATCAGGGCAAACAAATCATTTTAGCGTGGCCATTGCATAACCCTGAATTTTCAATGTTGAATGAATTGACCACGGCATGTATGGCGCATTTGGCCAAACAAATATTTCCAGCTTCTTTAAAATTATTGGTTATACAGTTTGCACATGCCGCGCAAATGGCACGTTATCATTATGAAAAGTTTTATAGCTGCCAAATTGAATTTTCAACGGCTTATTATTCTTTTGTGTTACATGCGGACAGTTTAGATTTGAAGTCTGAGTTGGCTGATCCTTCATTGATGCAATTGTTGCTACGACAAGCTGAAGATGCGATTGCAGCACGACCACAACATTTTCAACCACTACAATATATGCAGCAGAGCATTGCTGAGTATTTAAGACATCAACAACAAGCGCCGAAAATAGAATGGTTAGCCTATGAATTGCATATGTCAGTGCGAACCTTACAACGGCAATTGCAGGATCAACGCACCTCATTCAAACAATTATTAGAAACTGAACGGATGAAGCGCTGTGAACAGTTGCTGCTTCAAAAAATGAGCTTCACCGACATCGCTGCGCAACTGGGGTATTCAGATCAGTCTGCTTTAGCCAGAGCATATAAGTCGCATAGTGGACAGACACTCTTGGCGCGCAAGAAACAATTACAGTCTTAACACTGAGCCATAAAAAAAAGCGGTCAATTGACCGCTTAGAATGACCATAATTTATGCTGCTGTTTTAAAGCGAGGGAAGCGGAATATAATTGCTAAGATGGCAAATAGCGCCAAGACCCAACAGTAATACACACTACCAATCAGTTCGACAGGTGATAATTTGGCAATTGAACAGGCCAATAATAACTGCGCGCCATAGGGAATCAGCCCTTGCACCACACAAGAAAAAATATCTAATAAGGCAGCTGCACGTTTAGGATCTACACCATATTCTTTAGCCACTTCTCGCGCCATATCCCCCGATAAAATAATCGCAACGGTATTATTGGCAACAAACAAGTTAGAGAAAATAACCAAGAAACTTACGCCAATTTCGCCAGCGCGTTGCTGTCCCACCTTAAATAATCGGGTCAAGCTGTAAATTCGTTGAATTAACCATTCCAAGCCACCTTCTTTTTGCATAATGGCCGAAATGCCGCCCAGGAACATCGAAAGCAGGGCAACTTCAAACATACTGGTGAAGCCATCATAAATTGAATTATTAAGACCCAGTAAATTAAAGTCAGGTTGTTGAATTAAGCCAATCAAGCCTGACATCACCACGCCCAGTGCAAGTACGGCTAAAACGTGTAATCTTGAAAATGCCAAAATAAACACGGCGACATACGGCAAGATAAGCCAAACATCGAAAGTTTTATACTCCACTGCTTGCGAGCCCTGACTAATCATGAGGTAAATAATTAAGCTCACAATTGAGGCAGGCACTGCGATCCAGACATTGACTTTGAACTTATCTCTTAACTGAACTTTTTGACTACTGGTTGCCGCAATGGTGGTATCTGAAATCATTGAGAGATTATCACCAAACATGGCACCACCAACCACAGCACCAATGGCATAGACGGTTTCAATTTCTGTTACTTGGCTAAAACCGAAAGCGATCGGAGCACAAGCTGCAATGGTTCCCATTGAGGTACCCATCGCTGTTGCAATAAACGCAGCAATGAGAAACAGCATTGGCAGTACAAATTCGGGTGGAATAATTGATAGTCCTAATTGTACAGTGGCATCCACACTACCAATGGCGCTACTGACACTGGCAAAAGCACCTGCCAGCATAAATACCATAAACATTAGTATGAGATTTGGATGGCTAGCACCTTTCAAAAAGGTGTCAATGGCGTCATTGAGTTTGCCACGATAGAGCAAAACGGCCAATACAATCGCAGGTAAAGCGGCAACTGGAGCCTTGACTTGATAAAAGGCAAACTCAGTTCCAATCATGGAATGATAAATGCCACTGCCTAAAAAAATGGCGAGAAAAACAATAAGCGGGAGCAGCGCAAATGCACGAGCTGGCACTTTCGCTTGTGAATCGGAGGACATAGGAGATAAAAAAATAAAAGAATGGCGCTAGTATAATGCAGGTTTTGCTATTTAAGAAAAATTTAAATGTAAAAGCTAAGCCTGTTATTTATAACATTTTTTTGTAGATAAAATTAAGTTAATCTAAATGCTTAGGATTTTATCAAATCCCGAAATTAGGCATCTTTGATCATTGTGAAAAAAACAGAAATATCGGTAAATGATGCTTTCGGGTTGTTCTGGAAAATTATGTTTGCATGAGAAATACCGACTGAAGATTGTATGCCCTGTTCAATGGGTAAAAAATAGCGTTACAATGCGATGTCTTGTATTTCTACAAAACCCACATCATAGTTTTGATTCATTCAAGGAAAGTATAACCCTATGTCACGTTTAGCCACTCGATTTGGAACGCTTAAATCTCAACAGCGTAAGGCCTTGGTTTCTTATGTTATGGCTGGTGACCCTCATCCACAGGTAACTGTTCCATTGTTACATCAAATGGTTGAGGCTGGTGTTGATGTGATTGAGCTTGGTCTCCCATTTTCTGATCCGATGGCAGATGGCCCAGTCATTGCACTTGCTGCAGAACGCGCTTTAGCAGCTGGCACAAATACTTTAGATGCTTTAAACATGGTGAAAGAGTTCCGTAAAAACGATACTGAAACACCCGTAGTACTCATGGGATATTTAAACCCTGTCGAAGTGATTGGCTATGAAAAATTCGTAGCTTATGCACATGAGTGTGGTGTAGACGGCGTGTTACTTGTGGACTTACCACCTGAAGAAGCTACTGATCTTGATGTTGTATTGAAAAAATACGATATGAATCAAATCTTCCTGCTTGCGCCGACATCTACGGATGAGCGTATTCAGCATGTTGTGAAACAGGCGAGTGGTTTTATCTACTATGTATCTTTGAAAGGTGTGACAGGCGCTGCAACACTTGATGTTGCCGAAGCTGCCGCACGTATTCAAAAAATTAAATCATATACCGATGTTCCTGTCGGTGTTGGTTTTGGTATTAGTGATGCTGCATCTGCGAAAGCAATGGGTGTAGCTGCTGATGCAGTCATTGTAGGTAGTGCCTTCGTTAAACAATTTGCAAACTTAGCACCAGAACAAGCTGTAATTGAAACAGTGAATAAAGTGAAGGAGCTTCGAGCTGCGCTCGATGAGTTAGTATGAGTCAAGACGCAAAAACAGGCAAAATTCTAAGCGCATCTACGCCATGGACTGAGCGTGTTGTACCCGGGATTCATGTACCGGATGAACAACAAGCACTAAAGGCGACATTTACTGAGCCAACAATTGAATGCCCTGAGTGTCATGCTTTGGTGACTCGTACTGCGATGTCATTTAATGCTTATGTTTGTCCTCAATGTGATGAACATTTGCGTATGAAAGCCCGCGATCGTTTGAATTGGTTCTTTGACCAAGTACAAACAGAATTGGGTCAAGAATTTAAAGCCAAAGATCCGCTGAAATTTGTTGATAGCAAAGCTTATCCAGATCGTATGGCTGAAGCGCAAAAGAAAACAGGTGAAACAGAAGCACTTGTGGTGATGCAAGGTTTGGTTAAAGGCATTCCAATGATTGCAACCGCATTTGAATTTGATTTCATGGGCGGTTCAATGGGTACTGTTGTCGGTGACCGTTTTGTTCAGGCTGCTGAACTTGCGATTAAATCACAACAACCATTAATCTGTTTTGCTGCTTCAGGCGGTGCGCGTATGCAAGAGGGCATGTTGTCTTTAATGCAAATGGCACGTACTTCAGCTGCAATTCAAAAAATGAAAGATGCAGGTCTTCCGTATGTAGTGGTATTAACGCATCCAGTTTACGGCGGTGTAACGGCATCTCTTGCAATGTTAGGTGATGTGCATTTGGCTGAACCAAAAGCAATGATTGGTTTCGCAGGTAAACGCGTTATTGAGCAAACTGTGCGTGAAAAATTGGAAGAACCGTTCCAACGTGCAGAATACTTGCTTGATCATGGTGTAGTCGATCAAATTGTCCACCGTCATGCATTACGTGATACAGTTTATCGTATTGTAGCGAAATTGATGAATTTGCCTTGAACACAGCACCACTTGCAACTGATTCTTTAAACACATGGCTCGATTATTGGAGCCATGTTCATGTTACGGGTATTGATTTAGGACTGGAGCGGGTAATTCCTGTTGCAGAACGATTGGGCGTAACTCAGCCTGATGCCAAAGTTTTGACGGTTGCTGGAACCAATGGGAAAGGCTCAACCACAACGACATTGGCTGCCATTTTAAATGCGCAAGGTTATAATGTGGGTTTATATCAATCACCGCATATCTACCGTTTTAATGAACGTGTAAAGCTTCAAGGTATGGAAGTGGACGATCAAACCCTGATTGATGCATTTGTTGTAGTTGATCAGGCCCGTCGTGAATGTGATTTAAGTTTATCTTTCTTTGAAGCGACCACTTTGGCCGCTTTTGTTATTTTTAAACAACGTGCTTGTGATGTTTGGGTACTCGAAGTTGGCCTGGGCGGTCGGCTTGATGTCGTCAATGTGGTTGATCCAAATGTTGCCGTGATTACCAATATTGGTCTCGATCATACCGATTGGCTTGGCGACACCATTGAAAAAATTGCTTTTGAAAAAGCCGGTATTATTCGTCCTGATATTCCTGTGGTATTTGGCGGTGATCAAGTACTGCCTGAAGCTATCCGTAAAAAAGCAGAAGATTGCCATGCGCATTTGCATGTGCTCAATCGTGATTATTTCTATCAATACGCAAATGACGGTCAGTCTTGGATGTTTGCATCTTCTGGTTCGACCTTAAAACTACCGGTTGGTTCTTTGGCATTGGAAAATATTTCTACTGCCGTGGCCGCTATTTTGCTCAGTGGCTTGGAAGTGACTCAACAAGCTATTGCTCAAGGCATTATCAATGCCAAATTACAAGGTCGTTTTGAAGTACGAGAAATTGCAGGAAAAACGGTGATTTTTGATGCTGGACACAATCCGCACGGTGTTGAATTTTTGTTAAAGCAATTGCGAAATTTCCTTCATTACAATAAACAGTATTCAGAAGTGATTAGCGTTTTTTCAATGCTGACTGATAAAGATATAAATTCTGTCGTTAACTTATTGAAAGATACCGTAAGAATGTGGAAAATTGCACAATTAACTGTTCCGCGTGCGGCTGAGATCACACAATTAGATGACGCGTTACAGAATCAGGTCGTGCAACATTACGACAGTGTAAAATTAGCTTTTAAGTCAGCGCTTGAAGAATCAAAAAATAATCAGCTGATTCTGGTATGTGGTTCATTTCATACCTTAGAAGCGGTATGGGAGTATCTGGAAGAATGTCAATGAATAACAAACAGCGTTGGATGGGTGGCGTTGTTTTATTAGGTGGTGGTGTGCTGTTGGGTGCGCTATTGCTGAAAGGCAAAGAAGAAATACATCATAATCAGAACCAAGCTCCTGAAATGGCTCAAGTGCAACAACAGGGCCAAGGCTCAAAAATGTCGTCTTTGACTGTGGATGTTGAAACTGAAAAGCGTTTGCTTGAAGAACAACGTCGTACACGTGAAAAGTCGGTTGCAGAACAAGAAGCACGTGCAGCTGAATTTTTAGCGATGCAGCAACAAGCCGAAGCAGATGCTGCGCGTAAAGCAGCAGAAGAATATGCGGCTTTAAATGCGCACCGTTCTGCGCAGCAAAGCTCAGACAATATTCCGCCTGAACTGATTGAAAATGAAAAAGCCAAACAAAAGCGAATCGCTGAGGAAAAATTGGCGGCTCAAAAAAAGTCCGAGACTCAGTCAGCACAGCAAAAGTCTGAACAAGCTCGTTTAGCGGCGGAAAAGCAAAAAGCTGAAGAAAAACGTCAAGCTGAAGCAAAAAAAGAAGCTGAACGTAAAGCAAATGCAGAAGCTGAGAAGAAAGCTGCTGAGAAAAAGGCCGCAGCTGAAAAGCAAAAAGCTGAAGAAAAACGTAAAGCTGAAGAAAAAGAAAAGGCTGAAGAAAAGCGTAAAGCCGAAGCCAAGAAAAAAGCGGAAGCTGAAAAAGCCCGTGATTTATTGGAAAATGGCGATAAGCAGTGGATGGTTCAAGTGGCACTTGCGGCAAATGAAGCCAATGCTGATGCTGTGGCTGCTAAACTACGTGCCAAAGGTTATAAAGTCACCAAGAGTCCAACATCAAAAGGGATTCGAATTATGGTTGGGCCATCTAAAAACCGTGATGCAGCTGATGCAACACGTAAAAAAATCAATAGCGATGCAAGTTTGAATATGAAATCTGCATGGGTGATTGATTGGGTGCCGCTCGATAGACGTTAAGATAGGCGTTTAATTAGGTTTATTTAAAATGGATTCAGCAGTTGTTGCTGAATCCATTTTACATTTTCAGCATTTAAAAGTAGATCGATGTTTTTCCAAATGGGGTGGTAGCCATAACCACCATGTTTCATTTCTTGTTTGGCTGCTTCAATTGTCCAACCTTCAAAAATAATACGGTACATCGCCACGCTGACACCGGTACGGTCTGAACCGTGATAGCAATGAATCAGTACTTTTTGATTTTTCTGTTTTGCTTGCTGTATATGTTGCATCACTTGCAGTAAGTCATCTCGACTAATTTGCCAAGTGTGAATTGGAATGTGTACATAATTCACCGCTGGGCTTTGTACAATTTCTGGGTCAATATGCCGTGAACGTAAGTTAATAATCACATCAATGTTTTGTGCTTCTAGTATCGGTACGAGTTCTTTAGATGGCTGTTCACTTCGGTAAAGCATTGGGCTAATTTGATAAAAATTATGCTCCTTCAATAGAACCGTTCCCCAGTTGGGCGGACGTTCATGCTCTGGTAGAGCCGTGGAAGTCATACAAGCACTGAGCGTACAACTGGACAGTAAAATACAGGCAAATTTATTCATCCTTTCACCCTTTGATAACGCGCCAATTCGATCGGATCATGTGCACAAATGATTTCAATATCTGGTTGAGCTTGTGCAAGTTGCTGAATTTTACTGAGGTTAGAACGTCTTAATTGATTATCTGTTGCAAAGGTACATTCAAGTTGATTTAGAATGACCGAATGAAAAGATGGATCAAGTTGCTGATGTGAATAATAGGCATCACCGCAAAATAATAACCAACCATCAGGCTGCTTGATAGCAATACCACTGTGGCCTGCGGTATGACCTGAAAGTGGAATCATTAAAATTTCATCTTGGAATAGATTTAAGCCATGCGCCTGCGTTAGATTAAACCAAGTATCCATAGCATTTGGTTCGATAAAATTCCAATAACGGTGTTGTTGAAATTGTTGGGTTCGATAGCGGATCTTCGCTTTTAATGATTTTAAATTTTGTGTGGCATTATATTCACTTGCCAGTACATGTACGGTCGCATATGGAAAGTCAGAAATACCACCGGCGTGGTCAAAGTCTAAGTGAGAAACTATGATGTGTCGTACATCTTCAGGTTTAAAACCTAGTTTTTGAATTTGTGCAATTGCGGAAAGATCTTGGTTATATTCAATCCCACCGATATGTGAAACGATTTTGCCTAATCTGGCTTGTGGATTTTGGTAGTCTTGTAGGCCAATTCCTGTATCTATTAATACTAGACCATGTTGTGTTTCGATCAGTAGGCAATGACAAACGAGGTTTGCACGAAATGTAAACTGACCAAACAGTGGGCCACAAACAGGGCACATACTTCCACAGTGCAAATGATGAATATTATAGATCACAATAATTATTCTTAAGATGTTTAGGCGTATTTATAAACGGACTGTGAAATAAACGCCAACTTGATTTTGTAATTTGATTTTTTGCGCAAAATAAAAAGCCCGTCATCAGACAGGCTTGAATAAATCAGGACATGGCTCGTCATATTAGTCCTGTACTTGTAAGTATATGAGTTATATGGGCGTAAATACTTGAGTTAAAATGTACTGCGCTTGTCTTATGACAAAATAAAACAATGTCTTATTTTGTTTCAGGTTGTGGTGTTAAGCGAAGGTACGGTGTTACAGCTTTATAGCCTTTAGGGAAGCGTTGTTTAATTTCTTCTTCATCTTTTAGCGAAGGCACAATCACTACTTCATCTCCATGTTGCCAATTGGCAGGTGTAGCAACTTTATGGTTGTCCGTCAGTTGTAGTGAATCAACCACGCGTAAAATTTCGTGGAAATTACGACCTGTAGACGCTGGGTAGGTAATAATTAAACGTACTTTTTTGTTTGGATCAATGATGACCAAAGAACGAACTGTTAGTGTTTCGCTGGCATTTGGGTGGATAAAATCATACAGCGTAGAAACTTTACGGTCTTGGTCGGCAATGATTGGAAAATTAACTGTGGTATTTTGTGTGGTATTGATGTCTTGAATCCAACCTTTGTGAGACTCAACATCATCAACAGACAATGCAATGGCTTTAACACCTCGTTTGCTAAACTCATCTTTAAGTTTTGCCGTAAAACCAAGTTCAGTTGTGCACACTGGGGTGTAATCGGCAGGATGTGAAAATAAAATTCCCCAGCTATCTCCTAAAAAATCATAAAAATTAATTATGCCTTCGCTTGAGTCTTGTGTGAAATCTGGTGCAATGTCACCTAAACGAATCGTCATGGAAATCCCCGTATTTATTGAATCTGTTTAACTTGAGATTCAATATGCAGTAATTTTTTTATGATGAAAAATAGTGTTTTTTTATTTCTTTATGAATTTATTTCATAACAAGCTACGCTGATGATCGAAATTTATCAATGCTCACTCGTCTGAGTCACTATGTTGTATGTTTAAAATTTGCTACATTAGCTTGCCTTAAGTCTTCGGGGCTAGAGCCCGAGCGCAGAATATTTAAAGGGTTTTTGTGCAAAACCCTTGTACTTCGAATTTCTAGCACCATAATAACGACTAAGAAAACATATTCATTTGACAAGCAAGATTTAGAGAGTTAATTCATGTTGGCAAGTCTGATCGGAGGAATCTTCGGTACCAAAAATGAGCGCGAACTCAAACGCATGCGTAAAATCGTAGAGAAGATCAATGCGCTCGAGCCGACGATATCTGTTCTAAGCGATGCAGACTTATCTGCAAAAACCGAAGAATTCAAAGAACGTTATAAAAAAGGTGAAAGCCTTGATAAATTATTAGCAGAAGCTTTTGCTGTATGTCGTGAAGCTGCAAAACGTGTCATGGGGATGCGCCATTACGACGTTCAGTTGATTGGTGGTATTACACTTCACGAAGGTAAAATTGCAGAAATGCGTACAGGTGAAGGTAAAACCTTGATGGGTACCTTGGCTTGTTATCTCAATGCAATTAGCGGCGAAGGTGTTCACGTCATTACGGTGAACGATTACTTGGCGCAACGTGATGCTGAGTTAAACCGTCCATTGTTCGAATTCTTAGGCTTAAGCATTGGTATTATTTACTCAATGCAAGATCCAACTGAGAAAGCGCAAGCGTATCGTGCTGACGTCACTTACGGTACAAATAACGAATTTGGATTCGATTATTTACGTGACAACATGGTCTTTTCTGCGGCTGAGAAAAAGCAACGTAGCTTAACCTATGCCATTATCGATGAAGTCGATTCAATCTTAATTGATGAAGCACGTACGCCGTTGATCATTTCTGGTCAAAGCGAAGACTCATCTCAGCTCTATGCGGCAATTAATAGCATTCCACCAAAATTGCATGCGCAAAAAGAAGAGAAAGTGCCAGATGGCGGTCACTTCTGGATTGATGAAAAACAACGCTCTGTAGAAATGACCGAAGTCGGTTATGAAACTGTCGAAGCTGAACTGATTCAAATGGGTCTGTTGGCTGAAGGTGAAAGTCTATATTCATCTGCGAATTTGAACTTGGTGCACCACGTTTCTGCTGCAATCCGCGCGCATTACTTATATCAACGCAACGTGCACTACATCATCAATGATGGCGAAGTGATCATTGTCGATGAAAATACTGGTCGTACTATGCCGGGCCGTCGTTGGTCTGAAGGCTTACACCAAGCAGTTGAAGCGAAAGAAGGTTTGGAAATTCAACCTGAAAACCAAACTTTAGCAACGACTACGTTCCAGAACTATTTCCGCTTATATAAAAAGCTATCGGGTATGACAGGTACTGCAGATACTGAAGCTGCGGAAATGAAAGAAATTTATGGTTTGGATGTCGTACTTATTCCAACCCATCGTCCAATGATCCGTAATGACCAAAACGACTTAATTTATTTAAATCGTGAAGGGAAATACAACGCCATTATTCAAGAAATTCTACGTGTTCATGAAGCAGGTGTTGCACCAATTTTGATTGGTACAGCAACAATTGAAGCCTCTGAAATTCTTTCAGATAAATTGAAAGAAGCGGGCATTCAACATGAAGTACTGAATGCAAAACAACACGAACGTGAAGCCGATATTATTGCGCAAGCAGGTTCACCACGTGCAGTGACCATTGCGACTAACATGGCTGGTCGTGGTACAGATATTCTGTTGGGTGGTAACTGGAAAGCGTTATTGGCCAAAATTGAAGAACCAACAGCAGCAGATGAAGCACGTTTAAAAGCAGAGTGGGAAAACAACCATGATGCAGTATTGGCATCTGGTGGTTTACACATTATTGGTTCAGAGCGCCACGAATCACGTCGTATTGATAACCAGTTGCGTGGTCGTGCGGGTCGTCAAGGTGACCCTGGTGTTTCACGCTTCTACTTGTCACTTGAAGATGATTTGATGCGTATTTTCGCAGGTGACCGTGTAGTTGCAATGATGCGTGCCATGGGCTTGAAAGAAGACGAAGCCATTGAACATAAGATGGTGTCTCGCTCAATTGAAAATGCCCAACGTAAAGTTGAAGCACGTAACTTCGATATTCGTAAAAATCTATTGAAATACGATGACGTGAACAACGAGCAACGTAAGATTATTTACTCTCAGCGTGATGAAATTCTTGTTGAGCCATCTTTACAAGATTATATCGAGTCGATGATTCATGATGTAACCAAAGGCATGATCGAAATCTACATTCCACCTGAATCAATTCACGATCAGTGGGATATCGAAGGTCTTGAAAAAGCTCTACGTGAAGATATGTCAATCGAATTGCCTATTTCACAATGGTTAGAACAAGATCGTCGTTTAGATGAAGAAGCTTTGGTTGAGCGTATTAGTGATGAAGTGATTCAGCACTACCGTTCACGTCGTGCACAAATGGGTGACGAAACTGCAGCGATGCTTGAACGTCATTTCATGTTGAATTCACTGGATCGTCATTGGAAAGAGCATTTGGCGGCCATGGATTACTTACGTCAAGGGATTCATTTACGCGGCTATGCACAGAAAAACCCTGAGCAAGAATACAAAAAAGAAGCATTTAATTTATTCGTAAATATGCTCGCGGTTATCAAATCTGACGTCGTGACGGATTTATCTCGAATTCATGTGCCAACCGCTGAAGAGCTAGCAGAAATGGAAGCTCAAAAGCAGGCTCAAGCAGAATCGATGAATCTTCAGTTATCACATAATGATTTCGATAATTTATTGGCGGAAGCAAACGGTGACGACATTGTTGAAGCACAATTTACCCCAGCAGAACAAGTGATTATTCCGCCTGAAAGCCGTAATTCACCTTGTCCATGTGGTTCAGGTCTGAAATACAAATTGTGTCACGGTAAAATCTAAAACACAGAGAAAAACAGAGCCAAGAGGCTCTGTTTTTTTGTACAGACTTTTTACCCTGACCTGAATAGTATTTGCAGTTCATCGTATTAAATGTTATTTAGTTTCTGTATCAATAACCGTAAAACGGAAAAGACAATGAAAAAAGTACTAAAACCGTTCATGATTGCTGCTTTGGCTCTGCCTACTTTTGCATTTGCAAACGCTCCTCAGACCACTTCTGTAGAAAAAGTTCAGCAGGCAATTGGGCCAACATCAACTCAAGTACAAGTTGGTACTGATGGACAAGTGACTATAGCAAGCCCACGTACTGGTATTCGCTATACATTTGCAAACCCAAATCGTCCAATCGTTTTGCAAACAGCTAAAATTGCAGCTGCAAATGCAGCGAATGCTGACCGTATTGTTGCTGAAAACCCTGCATTGTCTGCAGCAAGTCAACAAAAAGCGAAGCAAGCTCTGTTAAATGAAGCATCTCAATCGCAACTTGCCCGTAACTAATTACAGCGAGTATTAAAAAACCAGTCTTTTGACTGGTTTTTTTGTGCCTATGGCTGATGTTAATAAAATTGCAGCAAAACAGTGCTTATGCTCGATTTTTTCTCAATTTTGAACTAAGCTGTATTTTTTATAACTCGTAATATTGGACGTTGAAAATGGCAGTTGGTGACGTATCTATGCCACAGATGCATGTGGTGAAAGGTGTGAAAATTGGTTCGGCAGAAGCGTATGTACGCTATCAGAACCGACGTGACCTTGTCATTTTTGAATTTGCTGAAGGCTCTAATGTTGCGGGTGTATTCACGCAAAATGCATTCTGTGCAGCGCCAGTACATTTATCTAAAGCTCATTTGCAAGTTGGCAATCCTCGTTATCTTGTAATTAATACCGGTAATGCAAATGCTGGTACAGGCAAACTGGGGATGATCAATGCTGAAGCGACTTGTGCTAAACTTGCAGAACTTGCAGGGGTAAAGCAGACCGATGTGCTTCCATTTTCTACAGGTGTAATCGGTGAACAGTTACCAATTGAACGTTTGGTGCAAGGTTTACAGCCAGCATTAGACAGTTTGAAAGATGATGCATGGTTAGATGCGGCAACAGGTATTATGACTACTGATACGACACCGAAGGGTGCGTCTGAACAGTTTGAACTTGATGGTGTAGTGTATACCATGACGGGTATTTCTAAAGGCGCAGGCATGATTCGTCCGAATATGGCGACTATGTTGAGTTATGTTGCAACCGATGCGCCGATTAGTCGTGAGCTGGTTCAAAAGTTATTAAAAACTACAGTAAACCTGTCTTTTAACCGTATTACGGTAGATGGTGATACATCAACAAACGACTCTTGTATCTTAGTTGCGACAGGTCAAGCAGGTGGTGCTGAAATTAGTAGTGAATCAGATTCACGTTATGCTGTTGTACTAGATGTTTTAACACGTGTGATGAAACGACTCGCACAGCTCATCGTACGTGATGGTGAGGGTGCAACCAAATTTATTACTGTTGCTGTTGAAGGTGGTGTAAATACACAAGAGTGCTGTGATATTGCATATAGCATTGCACATTCGCCATTGGTTAAAACAGCAATTTTCGCATCTGATCCTAACTGGGGACGTATTTTGGCAGCTATCGGTTATGCAGGTGTGCCAAATCTTGATGTTGAAAAAATTCAAGTTTGGTTAGGTGATGTGCAAATCTGTAAAGATGGTGGTGCAGCTGCAGACTATACTGAAGAAGCGGGTGCAGCAGAAATGTCGAAATCAGAGATCACGATTCGTGTTGATCTTGGGCGCGGCAATGAAAAAGATACGGTATATACCTGTGATCTGTCATATGACTATGTGAAGATCAATGCAGACTACCGTTCATAAGTGATTTGATGTTTTTGAAAAGCCTCCGTTGTGAGGCTTTTTTATAATTGGAACTTTTTAATGACCGGTCAAAAATAGCCATAAGCCATCTATGTCGGTTAGTTGTAAAGCACCTGTAAATATGCAGGCTTTAAGGATAGAGAAGACGTTGTTATGAATGATGCAAGTAACTTAATTGCAAATGAGGCAAAATCGATTGTTCAGGCGCATCTAGATCGTTTAGGTGAGGTCAAAGCACATGGTTTAACTGAAGACGCAAAACTTGAAAAATTTGAATTAATCAAAGCAGAACTCAAAAAGCGTAATGCTGTCCTTGTTGCCCACTATTATTGTGATCCTGAAGTACAAGAGTTGGCCGAATTAACTGGTGGTTGTGTCTCTGATTCACTTGAAATGGCACGTTTTGGTCGTGACCATCCTGCAACAACTTTGGTGGTTGCCGGTGTTAAATTTATGGGGGAAACTTCAAAAATTTTATCACCGGAAAAGACGATACTGATGCCTACTTTAGAGGCGACTTGTTCACTCGATTTAGGTTGTCCGGTGGATGAATTTACACAATTTTGTGATGCACATCCTGATCATACCGTGGTGGTGTATGCCAATACCTCTGCGGCCGTGAAAGCACGTGCAGATTGGGTGGTGACGTCAAGCTGTGCTGTTGAAATCATTGAGCATTTAGATAGCCTCGGTGAAAAAATTATTTGGGCACCCGATCAGCATTTAGGTCGCTACATCCAAAAGAAAACTGGTGCTGACATGTTGTTATGGGATGGGGCTTGCATTGTGCATGAAGAATTTCGTGCACGAGGCATCGCGAATATGAAAGCTTTGTACCCAAATGCAGCTGTATTAGTGCATCCAGAGTCACCTGAATCTGTGGTTGATATTGCAGACGCAGTAGGCAGTACATCACAATTAATCAAAGCCGCACAAACCTTACCGCACGAGCGATTAATTGTTGCAACAGATCGCGGTATTTTCTACAAAATGCAACAGGCAGTTCCGAATAAAATTCTAATTGAAGCTCCTACAGCAGGTGAGGGGGCAACATGTCGCTCATGTGCGCATTGCCCTTGGATGGCGATGAATGAATTGGATGGAATTTTAGAAGTTTTACAAAAAGGTGATCAAGAAATATTCGTGGATCCAGCATTGGCTGAACGTGCGAAATTACCTTTAGATCGTATGTTGAATTTCAGTGCCAGTTTAAAACGCTGAAATTTGTTTGAAAAATGATTAAAATGCTTGATAAATAATCGCTTGAAATGATTTTTTATCTTTTTTTGAATATAGGTGTTGACGTCAATCGACGTCACGCCTAGAATGCACACCGTACCGCAAGATATGCGATACAGCGAAAGCTGAGATGAAACGGAGCATAGCACAGCCTGGTAGTGCACCTGGTTTGGGACCAGGGGGTCGTAGGTTCGAATCCTACTGCTCCGACCAATTTCTCAAGGCAAAAATCGCGTGATTCTATGTCATCGGTAATGCGCCTGTAGCTCAGTTGGATAGAGCATCCGCCTTCTAAGCGGATGGTCACAGGTTCGAATCCTGTCAGGCGCGCCATTTATGGTGTTCTGATACTAGAACTTGAAAACTTGTTGTGACGGTGGATGTAGCTCAGTTGGTAGAGCCCCGGATTGTGATTCCGGTTGTCGTGGGTTCGAATCCCATCATTCACCCCAATTCGGAGCATAGCACAGCCTGGTAGTGCACCTGGTTTGGGACCAGGGGGTCGTAGGTTCGAATCCTACTGCTCCGACCATTTTCTTAATGAAAACGGTCGATAAAAGATACCGCATTAAGCGGTTTTTTTATGTCTGTAATTTAAAATGGTTTATATTGGTCATTCACTCACAAGTATGTAATGGTGGATGTAGCTCAGTTGGTAGAGCCCCGGATTGTGATTCCGGTTGTCGTGGGTTCGAATCCCATCATTCACCCCAACTTTTAAAGTTGAAAACGGAGCATAGCACAGCCTGGTAGTGCACCTGGTTTGGGACCAGGGGGTCGTAGGTTCGAATCCTACTGCTCCGACCAATTTCTTAATGAAAATGGTCAATTAAAGATACCGCGTTAAGCGGTTTTTTTATGTCTAAAATTTAATAATAAATCTAAGCTCAAAAAAAAAGCCCTAAGTAGGGCTTTTTATATTTATGTCTGATACTTAAGGAATAATAGTGACATTGACACGGCGGTTAGTGGCACGATTTACTTCACTATCATTTGCAAGCAGTGGTTGATCTGCACCGCGACCAATAATTTGAACATTTTTGGATTTATATCCATGTTCTAAGAAAATGTTAGCAACGCTTTGCGCACGTTTTTCAGAGAGTTGCTGGTTGTAACTGGCTTGACCTACATTATCGGTATGCCCAATAAATTTAATTTTATCAAGTTCATACTTATTTAACTGGGTTGCAAGTTTGGTTAGATTGGCTTTTTGATGTGGTTGAATTTGGTAATCATCAAAATTAAATAATAACTTTTCAGGTAGAGCTAAAGACCAACCATCTTGTGTTAAAACGAAACCTTCTTTCTTTAGCATACGTGCTTGTTTATAGCTTAAGTTGCCCAAGCTCATGCAGGCAGTTAAGGAAGCGGTAAATGCAATAATGAAAAATAATTTAAATGCGTTTTTATACATAACCTTTCCTATACACTGTGTTGTTGTGATGCAATCGACCAATTATCGGTGGTTTTTTTCGCGTTGTACATGGCGCGATCAGCATCTGCAATCAAATCTTCAGGTGATTTAGCTTTTTGTGCCAAAGCAACACCGATGCTTGCATTTAAAGAAATATGGTGTTGATCGAACACGAAAGTCGAGGTGTAGCAGTCATGAATTTTACGGCAATACATTTCTAGTTCTTGCGCTGAATCCAGTCCATTAACAATAATCGCAAATTCATCCCCACCTAGTCGCGCAATAAATGCATCATTAGGTAGTGCTTGTTTAACGCAATGCGAAGAAGCACGTAATATAGCATCGCCAGCTAGATGACCAAATTGATCATTTACAGATTTAAAATCATTTATATCCAAGAAAAAAACTGCTGCATCTTTATCTTGATCAAAAAGTTCAAAAAGCTTTTCATAAAAATAGATGCGATTCGGTAGTTTTGTGAGTGCATCATGACGAGATAAGTGTAGCAACTTGCATTTTCAGACATTAGGGTTTGGTGTGATTGCTCTATTTCGCTTAATAAACCATTAAATGCTGTACTAAGTGCTTGCAACTCTTGAATATCGGAGTTTGATACTCGCATGTTGTAATTCTTTTTAATGCTAATTGTTTGTGCGGATTCAACAATTGCGCGAATAGATTGCATTAGGTATTGATAAACAGAATTAACAGACCAAAAAACTGTAGCAAGTAATAAAATGAAGCCGAGCAACAGTCCTAAAAGTATCTTATGAAAGAAACTCACCAAGTCTGAGGAATTACCATAAACAATTAGGTGGTGTTTCAAAAAGTATGCTGAAAAAAAGCAGGTTGAATTTTGATAAAATAGAGAAATGCAAATAACTCTAGAAATCAAATGTCCAACCTGCCTCAGTGACAGTATAAAGAAAAATGGCATCAA
>NZ_VOYM01000066.1:0-20190 GCF_013420285.1 Acinetobacter sp. YH01019 | reverse complement strand
TTGTTCCATTTTAGATATTTGTTTAAGATAAGATATAGCTCATTGAGATGTGTCATAGTATTCGTCGTTAGAAAACAATTATTGTGACATTATTTCAATGAGTTATCTATTTTTGTCGTGTACAGAGCAAAAATAGTTAATTCACCAATAATATGCTAAGCTCAATTAACAACCAATGCTGATATGGGGAAGTAAAATGGAAAGCACGATTGTAGAACTTTTGCAACCAGTGACTTTAGAAAAAGAAAATTGTAGTCCCCTTGTTTTTGAAACGGGAACTGTACTGAAAGTCGTGATGCAAACTCCTGAAGGCCTATTGGTCAGTAATGATAACAATTTTAACTTTATGATTTCATTGAAAGATAAAAACCAAGTTTGGCGTGAAATTTAATTGATATCTATGCAGCCAGTTATATCACCCCCTACCTACAGTTGATATAACTGGATAAACCCATTAACACCAATTTTTTTTTTTGATTGTTAATGTATCTATCTTAACTATAAACTTCATAAAGCCCCGCTTCTTTCATTTGTTTTGGCTTTTTATTTTTAATAAAAAATATTTTTCCCAATGCTCAATTTTATAGATAGGTTAAATATGTCAAATTTAGACATAGCTATTAACTTGGCTACACAACGTCATGCGGGTCAAAAGGACAAAGCTGGACAAGATTATATTCAACACCCTTTACGTGTGATGAATGCCGTCGATACTCAAGATGCTAAAATTGTGGCCATATTGCATGACATACTTGAAGATACAGAAACGACCGCTCACGAATTAAACTCCTTAGGTTTTGCTACACATATTGTAGACGCGATTCAAGCATTGACGAAACAAGCAGGTGAAACCCGTTTGCAAGCTGCTGAACGCACTGCTCTTAATCCATTAGCAGTAAAAGTCAAACTTGCTGACTTAATAGACAATATGGATGCCTCTCGTTTAACTCAGATAACTGAAAAAGATGTCGATCGCATGGAACAATATAAACTTGTTATGTCTCGATTATTAGCCGCTCAGAATAGCTGATTTAATTAAATACATATTTATATTTCTATCGAGCGAATAATTAATTATTAATATATTTCAATATGTTAAACAAACTAAATTTCTAGATCAATTTAATTAAACTAAAAAACTAGATATCTAAATCTATTAGGCTTTTATATTGTTTACAAATTCTATTTGCAAAATAAGGTTGAATAAATAAATCAAATATCATTTTTCAAGCACCCAATATATTGCATGCTTTTAAATAGATATTCTAGATATTTACTATTGAAACAGTTTCTATTTATCTGTCTATGCACCCTATAAGTAAGACGAACAACAGCTTCACAAACTGAAGTGCCAACTGCTCCCTCCCATTCAGACATGAACGGTATAATGGACATTTCGATATTATTGACCAGCAGTAGTCACAGGTAGAGATAAACCGTTTTCATGAGAGAGGCTATACGACTTCTTATTCTGTTGCGCTTTTCTACATTCTGTATCGGTGGGTTTCATCTGTACTTACCCTATTTAATACTAAAAATAATTGGGTAAATTTTCCCAATAATTACTCACTGAAGACATAAATTGGGGCAAACAGCTTAGGACAGGGTCGGACAATACAGCCAATAAAAAAGCCTTTAAACATTGAGTTTAAAGGCTTTTTTATATTCCGATGGATTACTTCGGAAAGAATTTTGGTGGAGATGGCGGGAGTTGAACCCGCGTCCGCCAGCACTACGCTCGAGAATACTACATGCTTAGATATCGTCTATTGATTTAGCTCTTTGTGACCCGACGAACAGGGTACAAATCGCGATCCTTTAAGATTTAGTATAAGACCCCAAGGCTTGATCTTATACGGACTTGTGTGCGTTCGCTTCAGTCGGGACCCCTAACCACAAGTATTCAGGGATGCGGACAAGCTGCCCTTAGGCAGCTAGAGCGTAAGTTTCGTCGTTTGCGACTAAAATATGCAAATTTGATTTACGAGAGAAAATGCGCTCTCGACATGCATCTATGAGTTTCATCACCAGCGTCGAAGCCAGAAACATCCCCAAAGTAAGAACAATCATAGCATAACTGATAAAAAATACGATGTATTTTCTACACATTTACACTTTTGAATGCGCTTAATTACATAATTGCGCTAATATTTTCATTTTCAAGGCTTAACAAAGAAAAATTATGAGCTTTTTATTAGCGCTCGATCAAGGAACGACCTCTAGCCGTGCCATTATTTTTAATGAACACGGTCAAATTCAAGCGACGGCTCAACGTGAAACCCACATTCGAACACCACATTCAGGTTGGGTCGAGCAAGATGCACAAGAAATTTGGAGTACACAAATTGCTGTTGTGCAACAAGCATTGGCATCTGCACGTATACTTGCCAAAGACATTAAAGCCATAGGTTTAACCAACCAACGTGAAACCACCGTAGTGTGGGACAAACGAAGTGGACAACCCCTTGCCCCTGCAATTGTCTGGCAAGACCGTCGTGCCACTGAATGGTGTAATCAACTGACGCAACAAAACCTAAATGACATCATTCATAGAAAAACTGGTTTACGTATAGACCCATACTTCAGTGCGGGAAAATTGGTCTGGTTACTCGAACACGTTCAGGGTTTACGAGAACTGGCACAGCAAGGTCATGTAGCTTTTGGAACAATTGATAGTTGGTTGGTGTGGAATCTCACCCAAGGTGCGCAACATGTGATTGAAGCCAGTAATGCTTCTCGCACCATGCTAATGAACTTACAGCAGCAAACGTGGGATGAAGAACTTTTAGCATTATTCGATATCCCCTTATCGGTACTCCCAAAAATCATCAGTTCAGATGAATACGTTGCAGATACCGCCACCGGTCTGCTTGGCGCAAATATTCCAATTACTGGCATTTTAGGTGATCAACAATCTGCACTATTTGGTCAATCTTGTTTTGAAGCCGGTACAGCCAAAAATACCTACGGTACAGGCTGTTTCATGTTGTTTAATACCGGCACTAAAGTTCAATATAGTCAAAATAAACTACTCTCGACATTGGCGTGGAAAGCACAAAACCAGACCCATTATGCACTCGAAGGCAGTGTCTTTATGGCGGGTGCAATTGTGCAATGGCTACGTGATGGCTTGGGAATTATTCAAAAAAGCAGTGATGTAGAACGCTTAGCTTGTCAGGTTGAACATACCGATGGCGTGGTATTGGTTCCGGCATTTACAGGTCTAGGTGCGCCGCATTGGGACAGCGATGCACGTGCTCTAATCTGCGGCATGTCGCGTGGGACCAATAAATCCCACATTGCCCGTGCAGCCCTTGAGTCCATCGCCTTTCAAGTTTCGGATGTTCTGACCGCGATGCAATCTGACTTGTCTAGCCCGTTGAAAGAATTACGAGTCGATGGTGGTGCCAGCAGCAATGATGTGTTGATGCAATTCCAGGCCGATATTTTAAATGTACCCGTGCTAAGACCTAAACTGTTAGAGTCAACTGCATGGGGTGCTGCGGCAATAGCAGGGCTAAAAGCTGGTGTCTTTTCAAATCTCAATGAAATTGCTGCGTCATGGCAATTGGAACGTGCATTTGAACCGAAAATGCAAAGCGATCAACGTGAATACCATTTACAGCAATGGCAATCAGCCTTGAAACGGGCACGTTCAGATCTTTAACGACACAAAAATTATTCGTTAAATAAGCATTCGATAAGACAACTGATGCAATAAAAAACCGCTTTAACAAGCGGTTTTTTGGGGGCTTTCTTAGTGCTTCGCAGACACATTTTTAATGCGCATGCCCGCCACCTACGCCCGCTTTAGGTCGTGGGCACAGCCAAATAATCATCGCAGCAAAAATAAATATCCCTGCCAAGACTAAAAACACATGATTGGCTGAAAGTGTTAAGGCTTCTTTATCCACCAAACTAGAAATATAACCTAATGCTGCTTCGGAACTCATCCCTGTATTCACCAAAGTGTTCTGTACTTCAGTGACATGTAAACTACTCACCATTTCACTACGCGCCACTTTGGTGTGATCATCCCAAATGGTAACAGCAATCGATGCGCCAATAGCCCCTGCCATGGTCCGTAAGAAGTTCATTAAACCCGCAGCTGATGCCATGTCTTGTGGCAGTACAGATGCTAAAGCCATATTGGACAAAGGAATAAAGAAAAATGGCACGGCAAAACCTTGTAATATCTGCGGTAAAGCCAAGGCCATAAAGTCTGCATCCGTGGTCCAAAAGGCACGCATGAGCGTCACCCCACCTAGGATGCTTAAACCAAAGCTGGCTAAGGCACGTTGATCATATTTGGTTGCCAATTTTGCCACAATTGGTGACATGGTCAGACTTCCCACGCCCATAGTCGCGGTTAAATAACCAGCCCACGTTGCGGTATAACCCAAGTTAATCTGCAACCACTGCGGAATCAGGACAATACTGCCGAAGAATGCACCAAAGCCAAAGGCTAAAGCCAATACCGAAATGGTAAAACTTCGATATTTAAACAACAAAATATTCACCACAGGATGCCGCTCTGTCAGCTCCCAAATGGTAAAAACAATCAAACCGACAAAGGCTGTGAGTGCTAAGACCACAATAAATGGACTGTTAAACCAATCGCGTTCATGCCCTAAGTCAAGCATCAGCTGTAAAGCACCAATCCACAGCACCAATAACAACAATCCGCCACGATCAATTTTCAATTTCTGTGTTGGGGTTTCAGCTGTTTTGAGCAAGCGCATAGCCGCAATGGCACAACCAATTCCAACGGGAATATTGATAAAGAAAATCCAATGCCACGACATATTGTCACTAATCGTACCGCCTAAAATCGGCCCTAGAATTGGCCCGACTACAGTAGTCATAGCCCACATGCCCATAGCTTGCGATTGCTTTTCAGGTGGGAAAATACGCATTAATAAGGTTTGACTAAGCGGCATAATCGGGCCGCCAAATAAACCTTGCCCAATTCGGCAAAATACCAACATTTCCAAGCTTGTGGATAAACCACACAAAATAGAAAATAGCGTAAAGCCAAACAGACTGATGACGAAGACACGTACAGAGCCAAAACGCGCTGCCAACCAACCAGTTAAAGGTACACAAATGGCTTCTGCAACAGCGTAAGAGGTAATGACCCATGTACCTTGCGAAGCAGACACGGCAAGGCTACCGGTAATATGCGGAACAGAGACATTGGCAATGGTCATGTCCAGCACGACCATAAAGTTGGCCAATGCCAAGACCAAAGCAGCAAGAATCAGGCGACCACCTTTCAGGTCAGTCATTTGCATAGGCTGATTCATAAGCAACTACTTCGATTTTAAATCAATCGTCGCTTCCATTGACAGTCCCACACGTAGCGGATGTTCTGCCAACTCTTTGGGATCCAAACGAATCCGTACAGGTAAGCGCTGAACCACTTTAATCCAGTTACCTGTTGCATTCTGCGCAGGAATCAAAGCAAAAGCTGAACCTGTACCACCCGAAAAACCCGTCACTGTGCCCTTAAATTTGACTTTGTCACCATACAGATCTGACGTAAGCTCAACTTTTTGACCCGGTTTGACACCCGCCAATTGGCTTTCTTTAAAGTTAGCATCCACATAAAGCTGAGTCACAGGTACTACCATTAACAGCGTGGTTCCCGGTGCAATGCGTTGACCAACTTGAATATTGCGACGCGTCACCACCCCATCAAATGGCGCTTTAATTTGGGTACGTTCTAAGTCCAATTGCGCTTGTTGTACGCGTGCTTGTGCAACTAGAACATCTGGCGTTGAATTTTCATTGCTGTCTTGAATCAGTGCATCATTGGCCGCTTTATTGCTTTGCGCAGCCTTTTGACTAGATTTCGCTTGTGCAAGACCTGCCTGCGCGACATCCAAACCAGCTTTTGCGGTATTAACTGCACTTTGCGCGGTACTGAGTTCTTCTTTAGAAATTGCACCAGAAGCCGCCAATTGTTGACGACGTTGCAATTCATCTTGAGCCTTGCCCAAATCTGCCTGTGCTTTAGCCACCTGTGCTTCTGCACTATGTATAGCATCATCACTGACAAAAATTTGCGAGTTTAAAGAGCTGCTGTTGGCTGCAGCTTGCTTATATTGACGTTTGGCTTTGAGCAATTCAGCTTGTGCTTGTGCTAAAGCAATTTCTGCATCACGTGCATCAATGCGAACCAGCACATCACCTTTTTTGACTTGCTGTGTATCACTAACCAACACGTCAGCCACTTGCCCTGTCACCATTGAAGTTACAGATGCAGTTTCAGCACCAACATAGGCATTGTCCGTACTGACTGAATGATTAAAAAATACAGACCAGATCAGATAAATCACCAAAGCAATCACAATCAATATAGCCACGATACCGAGGCCTTTTTTTCTGCGTGCTTTAAGTTCCTGATCGGAAGGTTGATCTGACTGCGTTGTTTCTGGCAGCGTACTTAAGGTATCTGTCATAGATTTATCCTAAATCCAGCGGACTTGGTCATGGCATCATCGCACTCTGACTAATCACAGCGATCAATCAAAGCACCGTTAGACATTACTGTCAGATCATGGTGTCGATGAGAAAGTCTTTCTTCTTTAAATTTCCGGCATTTTAAGGCTAAAAAATCATATTTTGAGAATGGAAAATGTAACTGGTCAGTCTTTTTTTATTGGGCCACAACTTATTTTCATCAATTGCAGCCCAATCTAAACGATCAATTTTATAATTATTATAGATTTAGCTTAACGCATGCTTAAGCCAATCACTTAGTAAGCATATGAAGCTATCGCTGTTGCAATCGCCTTGCCTTCATCGTTCACCATGGTCATGCGCATAGTGCACCCCTTACGCCCTAATCGTAACGTTTCGGCACGAGCTACAAAATACTGCCCACGACCAGGTGCTAAATAGTCCACACGCATGTCGACGGTTGCTAAACGGGATACTTTTTTACTAGTTTCAGCTAAATCTTCAGCTGTGGCCTTTTTATACAATTCAGCCATCGCTGAAATACCACCAATGCTATCAAGTAAGGTCGCAGCAACACCCCCATGTAAAATTTGGAATGCCACATTGCCGATTAAATTACTCGCCATATCGACACGTGCTTCGATTTGACCATCAATTACACTCATCTTCATTGCATTATGGACAAAGAAAGGTGAACTGTTAAAAGCTTGAGCAATGCCTTCTAATAAGGTGTCGATTTCAATATTCGAGTTTAAATCAATATTGCCGGTCCAATTTTTAGTTACATCTGTCATAGCCTACTCGAATTACTGTCATTGAATAAAAAAATGAATCTTGGTGCGCCAAACCGAAATTATGCGTCTACAATAGTTTAAGTTTAATACTGATCAATGAGATTGTTATGACCTATACGTTCAATCGTCCAGCTTTTCCTGCCACTCGCATGCGCCGCATCCGTAAAAATGACCAGCTTCGTGCCATGGTACGTGAGACCCAACTGACGACTGATCACCTCATTTATCCAGTATTTGTTTTGCCAGGCCAAAACCAGACACAAGACATTCCAAGCATGTCAAACGTTCAACGTTTATCTGGCGATCTTTTATTAAAAAAAGCAGAACGTTTACTGGAGTTGGGTGTATCTAAACTCGCACTGTTCCCTGTGACACCTCAAGAGGACAAAAGCTTAACTGCTGAAGCTGCGTGGCGTGAAGATGGCTTAGTCCAAAGTACAATACGCTTACTGAAAAAAGAATTGCCTGAAATGGTGTTAATTAGTGATGGTGCATTAGATCCATATACCACTCATGGTCAAGATGGCATTATTGATGACACAGGTTATGTGTTAAATGATGAAACTGTTGAATGTTTAATTAAACAAGCGTTAAGCCATGCAGACGCTGGTGTCGATGTTATTGCACCGAGTGACATGATGGATGGCCGTATTGGCGCAATTCGCTCTGCACTTGAAGCCAATGGTCACATCTACACCAATATCATGGCGTATTCTGCAAAATATGCATCAAGTTTCTACGGCCCATTCCGTGATGCAGTTGGTTCATCAAGCAACTTAAAAGGCGGCAATAAATACAATTACCAAATGGATATTGGGAACCGTGCTGAAGCTCTGCATGAAATTGCTTTAGATATTCAAGAAGGCGCAGATATGGTGATTGTCAAACCTGGTATGCCATATCTAGACATCGTACGTGAAGTTAAAGATACATTTGGCGTGCCGACTTTTGTTTATCAAGTCAGTGGTGAATATGCCATGCTGGCTGGTGCAATCCAAAATGGTTGGTTATCAGATAGCGTGATTATTGAATCATTGATGAGCTGCCGCCGCGCAGGTGCTGATGGTATCTGGACGTACTTCGCTGAAGAAGCCGCACTCAAACTCAAGGACATGAAATAAAGTCAGAACCAGCCTTCCTGTTTCAAAACAGGGAGGCTTTTTTATTGTTGAGCCTTTTACAGCTGTGAACCATTTTAGTTTTATAAAATTCTTCATTATTGACTCAGCATCATGGATGATGGCTAAGCTATCTTTTTAGCCTTTTTTAAATTCTCTCAAATCAAATCGGTATATCAGCAATGCATATTGCCATTATTGGGGCGGGTGTCAGCGGTTTACTCACCGCATTGGAGTTGGTGGAACGGGGTTGCACCGTAACACTTTTCGATCAACAGCAAACAGGTTCAGCAGCATCATGGGCTGGAGGTGGCATTTTATCGCCAATGTATCCGTGGCGTTATCCGCAGGAAGTGAATGCCCTTGCACGATATGGCAAACAAGGCTACCTCAAATGGAATGAAAAATTAAAACCTGTCACAGGCATTGATTTTGAAATTCATGAAACGGGCATGTTGATCTTTGATGAAGATGATTTTGAAATTGGTTTGGATTATGCACATCAGCATTTAGACCCAATGCAACAGGCTGAATATTTACAGCATGAACAAATTGAGCAAGTTAACTCCTTAGTTTCACCTCAACTTCAACACGCGATCTATTTTCCGCAGCTTGCCAATGTTCGTAATCCACGGCTATTACAATCGTTGAAGTCATATTTACAGCAACATCCTAATGTAATCATTCATGAGCATTGCCCTGTTACTGACTTAAATACACAGCAACAACGATTAGTCGCGATTCGCACTGCAGATGGTCAACAACATTTCGCAGATCAATATGTACTGGCAACTGGTGCTTGGTCAGCAAAATGGAGCGAGCAATTAGAAATCGAGATTCCAGTACAACCTGTTCAAGGACAAATGCTGCTGTTTAAAACTCCAAAAGATTGGCTGTCTACGATGTGTATGAACAAGGTGATGTACCTCATTCCACGGCAGGATGGACACATTGTTTGTGGCTCAAGTATGCGCCAATGTGGTTTTGACACCCAAACCACCAGCGAGACCTTACAGCATATTCAACAAGCGTGCTTTGAAATGGTGCCTGAACTGGCGAAATTCCCGATTATAAAATCATGGGCAGGTTTACGCCCTTCCTCCCCAGAAGGCATTCCTTATATTGGTCAAATGCCACAGTTTGACAATCTATGGGCAAACTTTGGTCATTTTAGAAATGGTTTATGCATGGGACCTGCTTCTGCTCAATTATTGGCGGAACTCATAATGGGTCAAACACCAAGCTTCAATGCAGAAGATTACAGTCCACAGCGACTGTATGAGGATGCGATCGCATTGTATAAATAAAGTTCCTTTCTAAACATTCGAAAACTTAAGCAACGAGAAATAGAGTAAGTAAAATGAGTCATTGCCATAAATTAAAACTGGCAATGACTTATTCCAACAATAAAACTATGTCCCCAGTATGTCCTGAAGCGCTTGTTTTAAAGTTGGAAATTTAAATTCAAAACCTTGCGCTAATAAGGCACTTGCCTTCACAAACTGACCATTAAGTATTAATTGAGCTTGCTCACCAAGCAATATTTTAAAAATAACACTCGGCATATTAAACATTGGTTTTTTATTTAACTGACGTGCAGCAACAATTGAAAAATCTGCTTGTGTGGTACGTTCAGGCGCGACTACGTTATAAACTGCTTGTCGCACATTTACTGTGTTCTCAGTTTGTAAAACAGAAAGATCTGCTTGTTTCATTAAATAGAAAATAGCGCGAATGGCATCCTGTATATGAACCCAAACCAGTGGCTGACGTCCATGACCGATTTTACTGACCAAGTTCATCTGAATCGGTCTAAGCATTTGTGGCAAAATACCCCCACCTGCGGCCAACACTACACCCAAGCGAATAATTTGGGTATTTTGTTCAGGATATAATGCCGTCACATGCTCCCAACGTTGGCATAATTCGGACATAAATATTGCTTGCGCTGGACTTTGTTCATCACAGGCAGATGACCACATTTGGGTTTCATCAATACCGTAATAGCCCACGGCAGAACCAGAAATAATACACTTCGGAAAAATTTTACGTTGATGTAAATATTCATACAGCAATTCCGTAGTATTCACTCTACTCTCTATCAACTGCTGCTTACGCGTTGCTGTCCAACGCCCTTGCCCGATGCTTTCTCCAGCCAAATTAATTACATAATCAATGCGATCATGCTTCATTTCATCAAAACTTTGTACCCAAGTTAAATGAGGCGATTTTGATACCCGTCCAGCCTTACGACTCAGACTAATCACTTTAAAATCTTGTGCTAAAAGTTCTTTAATTAAATGAGTACCAATAAAACCACTACCACCCGTCAGTAGTACAGTTGCTTGATGCATAATCTATTCTTATTCGCTTAGGTAAACGTTATCTATAGAGGATGACAAGCGAATGATCAAGCATTAAGCACCAAACTTTTGCGATGCCATACGCTTGGCAAGTGGACCATAAAACCAATAGGTTAATAAATACAATGGGATAGCCATCAATAAAAACATAATGACAATAATGCTAATAAATTGGGCATTTTGTAGGTACAGCATTAAATTTTGCCAAATTTCAGGATCATTTCGTGAGAAAATCGCCACGCCTAAAACTAAAAAGGCAAAATTATAAAACCAAAAAATTAAGGTAAATCCTAGCGTAAACTTTTTACGTTCAGTTTGATTCGGTGCACGTTTATTTTTTTTAAGGAAGCGAAACAGAATTAAAACCATCGCCACCAAATAAGGGACAACAGTTAATACACCACCAACACCTTGTGGCAATAATGCAGCCAATACACCACAAATACAGGTCATCACAAAACAAATGATAAAAAATATGAAAAAATAGCGAGTTAAAGACACCATTGCGATGACCTAAGAATAAATTTACCCCTATTATAAAAAAAAATCATTTTTTTTTCATTTCTGTGTCAACCAATCCGTAAACGGCTGCGTTATATAGGGTACAAGGTCTGTAGCAACCGATGATTTGGACGGCATCCACAATGTTTCGGTGACCTTTTACTTAAAGCAATAAGCTTCATTTTGAACTTTACTGATGAACAGCAGACATCAATTCAGTTCAAAATAAATTTTTTGACCGGCGATTTCACCATCACTCGAATCGTCGGTCTTTTATTTTCTACTGTCTTTATTTTAACACTTAATTTTATAAGAAAAAAAAACAGCCGATGAATATATCGACTGCGTTTTACGCTTTTATTTTTGGAAATTTATTTTTAACAATTAAGCCGCAATATAACGGTTTCGTCCTTGCTTCTTGGCTTGATAAAGATTTTTATCAACCTCATCAAGGAACTGCATTCGATTATCTCGCTCCGTAGGTATAATGGTTTTCACTCCAATACTTAAAGTTACTAAGTCCGACACTGCTGAAGCTTTATGGGGTAAACGTGCCATTTTAACTGTATCCATAATTTTCTGTGCCATGAGTGCCGCAGATGCTTCATTGGTTTCAGGTAAAATCCAAATAAATTCTTCGCCACCATAACGCGCCACTAAATCACGTGGACGTGAACCACAAGACTCTAGGCTTCTGGCGATTTGACGTAGACAGGCATCACCAATCACATGCCCATTACAATCATTGTATTGTTTGAAATAATCTAAATCCATCAAGATTAAACTTAACGGTTTCTGTACACGAATTGCATTAAGCCATTCGCGTTGATAAATATCATCAAATAAACGACGGTTTGCAATTCCCGTTAGACCATCTTTATACGAATATTCTTCGAGCTGACGTTGCATTTTCTGTAATTGTTCTTCTTGTTTCTTTCGTTCCGAAATATCGAACATGAAGCCAACTAAACAATCAACATCACCATTTGCCTTACGTACCACATGGACTACATCACGAATCCAAGTGTAGCTTCCATCTTCTTTAAGCGCACGATAATCGGCCTCATGGTCAATGCCAGCCATCGATTGCGATACACAAAAATTCACGACATATTCGCGATCATCTTCGTGCATCCGCGTCGCCCAATCTTCCACCGTTTTCCAACTGTTTTGCTTCCACCCCAAAAGCTTTTCAATTTGTGGACCAATATAGCTGAACGTTTTAGTATCCCAATCAATACACCATGGAATGGCTAAAGTAGATTCAAGCAGCGTTTTATACACCATACTACTGGCAAGTTTTTCTTCATCAAACGGATTATTTGGCATACATATGCTCCACGTTTCCCCAAGCAGGTCGAATCAACCTAACTCTCCATACAAGCACTGATATACAGGATACCCACAAAAAATGATATTCCTAGTTCTTGGTATTTTTTAAGCTATTTAAAGATTCAACTATTCTAAAGTGAATACTGATTCGCTTATTTTTATAAAAACAAGTATTTATACCAATGAATCAACTCTGTTATTTTGAAATCCAATCCTCAAATCCTGCTCGGGAAATCAGTTTTTATCAATATGTTTTTGCTTGGACCTTTACTGAAGTCAAAGGGTTACCAATCCAATATTATCAAATTGAAACGCAAGGAATTCACGGTGGCTTATTAGAACCTCCTGCAGCGACACCACCAACGCATTGTGGCACCAATGCCTTTACCTGTAGTTTTGAAGTTGAAGATTTCGACCAAATCGCTGAGAGAATTTTGGCGCAAGGTGGTCAAATTGCCATGGAAAAATTTGCGATAGCTGGACAATGCTGGCAAGGCTATTTTTTAGACCCAGACCACAATACCTTTGGCCTCGTGCAAGTCGATCCAAATGCACAGTAACACAGTTACCGCTTGGTTTAGATTTGGGGCGTTGTAACAGTCGAGAATGACTTAGTTTGACGTATGAATGATTAATCGCCCTCGAAAAAGTGATCATCTGTGATACTTTAGAGCCCAATCAATTTTTTTGATTTTTGGGGGCTTGCATGACTGTTCGTTTTTTTCATACTTCAGATTGGCATTTGGGACAATTTTTCTATAACCATTCGCGTGACTACGAACATGAACAGTTTCTCAATTGGCTGCTTGAACAAATAGCACAAAAACAACCACATGCCCTGCTGATAGCAGGCGATGTTTTTGATGTCATCAATCCCGCTTCCAGAGCACAAAAACAACTCTATCAATTTTTAGCAGATGCACATGATCGCGCGCCACACATGCAAACCCTAATGATCGCGGGTAACCATGACTCGGGTTATCGTATTGAACAGGTTGAGCCATTATTAGAAAAATATCAGGCCAAAGCTGTAGGCGTAGTACATAAGAACGCCCAAGGACAGCTCGACTTAGACCGATTGCTGGTGCCTATTTATGATGAACAAAAAAATATTGTGGCATGGTGCCTAACTTTACCTTTTTTACGTGCTGCAGAGATCACCGGATTTAATGAGCAAACCACAAATAGTCAAAATGCCATTGCCTATGTTCATCAGCAATTAATTGCAGAAGCCAATGCACGCAAAACACCAGATCAGGCTTTAATTTTAATGTCGCATGCTCACATGCAAGGCGGAGAAACCTCAGACTCTGAACGCCCCATTATTATTGGCAATGAAGAAGCACTTTCAACTGCAATGTTTGATGATGTGATTGACTATGTAGCACTTGGACATTTGCATAAACCGCAAAAAGTCGGACAAGCCCATATCCGTTATAGTGGCTCACCGATTCCCCTGTCGTTTAGTGAAATTAGTTATAAACACCAAGTGCTTGAGATCAGTATTGACCCGACTCAAAAGGATGAATCGCGCTTTCAAATGCAATCTTTAGCAATTCCGCGCAGTGTGCAATTGCATCGTATCAAAGGCACCATTGCTGAGGTTTTGGCACAATTATCTGCATTAACCAGCGGTGAAATTGAAGAGATTGACCAACGTGAATATGTCGAGATTGAATATCATACCGACACGCCCCCTGCACCCAATTTACGTCAGCAATTTGAAGATGCTTTAGCGCCAAACCGTTATCGTCTCGTACGGATTAGTCGTCGTTATTTAAATACAGATGTAAATGATTCGAAGCAAGCTGCAATTAACCTTGATCCGCCTACACCAGAACAACTATTTCAAAATCTTTGGGAAAAACAAGGGTACGGTGCTGATGATACCGTAATGAAAGATTTTTTAAGTTTGGTGGATGAAGCACAAAAATCACTTGAAGATGATGCGAACGCTTAAGGAATTGCCATGAAAATTTTATCGATCCGTATAAAAAACTTAGCATCTTTAGCGGGTGAGCATTTTATTGATTTTGAATCTGAGCCATTAGCCAGTGCAGGTTTAGTCGCAATTATTGGCAAAACAGGCGCAGGTAAATCGACCATTTTAGATGCCATGTGTTTGGCATTATTTAATAAAGTCCCACGTTTAAAAGACAGTGATGGCAAACTCATCGATGTAGATGGTTCAGAGCTGCCGACCAACTCACCGCAAACAGTATTACGCCGTGGTACAGGTCAAGGCTTTGCTGAGCTCAGCTTTATTGCTCAAGACCAAAAAGTCTATTCTGCACGTTGGGAAATTAAACGTGCCCGTGAAAACCCAAATGGCAAATTACAAAGCGTACAGCGTTCACTGAAATGCTTAACAGATGACAGTGTCGTTGCGGATAAAACTAAAGCGGTTGAGAGCCAAATTTTACGTATTACCCAGCTCAGTTTTGAGCAATTCACCCGTGCCGTTTTACTGGCTCAGTCAGAAGTGACCGCTTTTTTAAAAGCACGAGATAATGAACGTGGCGAGCTATTGGAATATCTGACCAATTCCAGTATTTTCGGGAAAATTGGTCAATTGGCCTTTGAAAAAACCAAAGAGATTGCTATCCAGCGTAAAGGGTTAGAACAAGCCTGTGGAATAGTTCAAAAAGATATGCTTTCGATTGAAGATTACGCTCAATTGAATACTCAATTTGAAACTGTAAATATTGAATTCCAAACTCTTGACCTAGAACAACAAAAGCTTCAAAAACAACAACAATGGTTTGAGCAAAAGCAAAAGTATGAAACCGAAGCTCAAACACATCAGCAACAGCTGAATATTCAACAGCAACAACTCGATGCGCTTGCACCAGAAAAAGCTCAACTCAGCCAGCTTGAACGCTTTGCTGCGATCCGTACCAGTGTGCAACAACACAAAAGCATTCAGAGCGAAATTGAACAATTAAAAACGCCACTGCAAAAAGCCCAACACGATTTTAATCATGTTGAACAACAATATAACGCTGAAAAATTGGTTTTTGAAAAGATTGAAGCTGAGCAAAAACAGCATACTCAATTTGAAATTCAGCATCAGGATGCTATTAAATTAATCCGTGAACGCATTGCTGAACGTCTAGTTTTAGTGGATCAATTACGCAAAGCCCAAAGTGATTTTAAAGAGATTGAAAATCAACTTAGTCCACATTTAAATCATGAAAATCAACTTAAGCTTCAACTTGAACAACTCAAAAACAATATTGCACAGCATACGGCGCAATTAGAGCATTCAAAGCATTTTACATCTATTGACGATGGCCTCTCCGCGCATCTTGCTCAACTGCAACACTTTATTCAAAGTTATGCAGAATTTGAAAAGACGTATGGCGATGTGCAACAAGCCAATACCCAATGCAAAGCTCAACAAAAACAGCTTGATGAATTAACACTACAGTTTGGCCAAGATGAAGTACTAAATCAAAAAATCACCTCACTTCGAAATGAGCGTGAGCAGTTACTCCAGCAATTAAGTCAGCTCAAAATCATTCAGCCACAATGGCAAAATTTCAAACATATTGATGCAGATCAACGCCAATTAACTGCGTCGTATAACACTTTAACTCAACAAATTTTAGAGCATCAAGCTACCTTCGATCTTGCAGAAAAGCATTATCAGCAACAAAAAACTGCACGTGAACAACTGCAAAAAATCTTGCAACAGCAGCGCTTACTCAATACCGAAAATATTGAAAAGCTCAGATCAGAGCTGATTGATGGTGAAGCATGTTTAGTCTGTGGAAGTACGCATCATCCTTATGCAGAACAAACCAATTTTTCTGATGACTTACTCAAGTTACAAGAACAGCAAGAGCAACAAGCACTGGCGTCTGAAAAGCTTGCATTTGATACCTGTCAGAAACAACAAACAGCGTTAACAGAACTCCGAGCTACTTTAAATGCCAATGAGCAACGCCGTGCAAACCTCAGCCTTCAACAGCAAGCCTTACAAGCTGAACTGGAATCACAGCTTACATCACTGAATATCAACTTCGATTTTTCTGAAGCGCACGATGAACTTACACAGCTTCTTGAAACGCAAAATCTTACGATGCTACAAGTCCAAGAACAGCTTGAAGACACTTTAGCCTCTCATATAAAAGTACAGACACTGCGTCAAACACTGGCAGCTTCTATTCAGCACACCACACAGCATTTATCCAAAGTGCAACAGGCTGAAAATAACATTCAGCATATCCTCAGCCTGCTTAATGATTCAGAAAAGCAAGACTGGCAACAAGCGACATTAAATACAGCAGAACAGATCTATCACGGCTTACAACAACGCCAACAAACGCTAAAAAAATTGAATAATTTGACGGCGCAATACAATCAAGCCCATCAACAATTCGAGCAATGTATACAGCAAGTTAAATTCAGTCAGGAGAAAATCCAATCGGCTAACAAGGCCATTGAAGCACTGAAAATTTCAGGTAAAAAGAATACGGATATTGCGATTCAAGCCATTTTGCATATGACACAAATCACAGTTGAAAAACCACATGAGTGGTTAGCCGAATTTGAGCAAAAAAGTTTGCAACTTAAAAATAAAATTGAACTTGCTCGCCAGCAATTCAATCAAGTGCGCCAATCTTTTGATAACGCACAAAGCTTATTGGACAAATGCCTCACAGAAAATACGCAGCTACACAAGCAGGCTGAGCACAGCAATGTTCAGATTCAACAGTGGCTTGAGCAAAATACAGAGTTTAATCATGCTCTCTTAGAACAACTTAGCATGATTTCACATGAGCAAGAACAGCAGCTCAAACAGCGTATTTCGAAGGTTGAGCGCACGCATGCAGATTTACAGGCAGGCATTAAAACGGTTCAAAATCAGCTCAAAGCGCATTTAACCCATCAACCGAATATTGCATTTGAAGCATTAATACCTACCCTTACAGCACTTGCAGACAACTTGCGAACTTTGGCTGAACAGCGTGATGAAGTAAAACTCAAACTTGAAGTGCATCAGCGTAACGTCGCAAAACAGCAGAAATTTGCAGAGCAAATTCAACAGATCCAATCTGAAGAGCACCGTTGGAATAAAATTTCGAGCTTAATGGGCGATGCAACGGGCAAGAAGTTCCGTGATTTAGCGCAGCAATATAACCTCGATATTTTAATCGAGTATGCCAATCAGCAATTAGCGATGCTTTCTCAGCGTTATACCTTAAAGCGCCTTGAAAACTCATTAAGCCTAGCCATTGTCGATCATGATATGGACGGTGAAACCCGCTCTGTCTCTTCGCTTTCAGGTGGTGAGTCGTTCTTAACGGCCCTTGCTCTCTCATTAGCCATTGCTAACATGGCATCAGGTACGACCAAAATCGAAAGCCTGTTTATTGATGAAGGCTTTGGCACGCTGGATGCCTCAAGTCTGCACATGGTGATGAATGCTCTGGATCAGTTACAAAACCAAGGGCGTAAAGTGGTATTGATCTCACATATTCAAGAAATGCACGAACGAATCCCTGTGCAAATTCAGGTGAATCCTATCGGGGCAGGTGCAAGTCGAATTGAAATCGTAGGTTAAGCTTAAAATAACAGTCCCCCTACCTTTTCTAAGATGAGGGGGCATTACGCAGCATGAGGAAAAATTTTAAAATTACTTTTGCGAATAATCACGCGCGCCAAACAATGCTGTACCTACACGTACCATGGTTGAACCCGCGTTAATCGCATCTTGCATATCGCCTGACATCCCCATACTTAATGTATCCCATTGGTCAGGATTCATGTGTTGTGCTTTAACCTGCTCAAACAACACTTGTGCTTGTTTAAAGGCGTCGATATTTCCTGGTGCAGGGATCACCATCAGTCCACGCAATTGAATATTCGGGAGTTGGCTGATCTGCTTTACCAATTCAGCAACTTCAGCAGGTACACAACCATCCTTACTATCTTGTGCATCTATATTGACTTGCAAACATAGATTTAATGGTTCAGATTGATCTGCTCGTTGACTCGATAAACGCTCAGCAATGATCAGACGATCAACCCCATGCACCCATGCAAATTTCTCAGCCAAATGCTTGGTTTTATTGCGCTGAACATGACCAATAAAATGCCATTCGATGGCTAAATCTGACAATTGTTCAATCTTTTCTAGCGCTTCTTGCAGATAATTTTCCCCAAAAGCACGCTGCCCCGTTTCATACATTTCCCGTAACATTTCAGCAGGATGCGTCTTCGACACAGCAAGCAGAGCCACACTATCACTAGCTCTACCTGCTTGCTTACAAGCCTGAGCCATCTGTTCTAATACCTGATTTCGTGCATCGCGAAGTGTAATCATTGACGAGGTTCTCATTTCATTCATCTTTTTTTGCATTGCCCTGCAACTAACTGTTGGTTAAGCTGTGGGAAAGCCTTATTATTCTATCAAAATAATTAAGATTTAATTTTTATCTCGGGGATTTTATGGACATTACAGAACTATTGGCATTTGCTGCCAAAAATGGCGCGTCGGATTTACATTTATCTTCAGGTATGCCACCGATGATTCGTGTGGATGGTGAAGTACGCCGAATTAACTTACCTTCACTTGAGCATAAAGAAGTTCATAAGTTAGTTTATGACATTATGAATGACAAGCAACGTCGTGACTATGAAGAGAAACTCGAAACCGACTTTTCTTTTGAAGTCCCAGGGGTTGCACGTTTCCGTGTGAACGCATTTAACCAAAACCGCGGTGCTGGTGCTGTATTCCGTACCATTCCTTCGAAAGTTTTAACCATTGAAGATTTAGGCATGGGCCAAATCTTTAAAGATATCTGTGAATATCCTCGTGGTATTGTTTTAGTCACAGGCCCTACCGGTTCGGGTAAATCAACCACGCTTGCAGCGATGGTCGACTACATTAACGACAACCGTTATGACCATATTCTAACAGTCGAAGATCCAATCGAATTTGTACATGAATCTAAAAAATGCTTGGTGAACCAGCGTGAAGTACATCGAGATACTCACGGCTTTAACGAAGCACTGCGTTCTGCACTGCGTGAAGACCCTGACATTATCTTAGTCGGTGAGATGCGTGACCTTGAAACGATTCGCCTAGCCTTAACCGCAGCAGAAACAGGTCACTTGGTATTCGGTACACTGCATACAACCTCTGCAGCAAAAACTATTGACCGTGTAATTGACGTATTCCCTGCCGAAGAAAAAGATATGGTTCGTGCCATGTTGTCTGAATCATTACAAGCGGTTATTTCTCAGACACTGTTAAAGAAAAATGGTGGTGGTCGTGTGGCTGCACATGAAATCATGATCGGTATTCCTGCTATCCGCAACTTGATTCGTGAAAACAAAGTCGCACAAATGTATTCTGCAATCCAGACCGGTGCAAACTATGGTATGACTACGCTAGATCAAAGCCTGAAGAACCTTGTTGCCAAAGGTATTATTAGTACACAGACTGCACGGACTGCAGCGAAGCAACCAGAATCTTTCTTTTGACATCCTCACCTCCCTTAAACGGAGGTGATTCCTACAGCTAGACGCTTATGCCCAAGCGCAAGAATGTTCATGGCACTATTTAAGTCCCTATCGTGAGTGACACCACACTCACATGACCATTCT
>NZ_VOYM01000065.1:0-20202 GCF_013420285.1 Acinetobacter sp. YH01019 | reverse complement strand
TGGGAGTGCATGAGCTGTGGTACAGCTCATGATCGAGATATAAACTCAGCTCTAAACATTCTTGCGCTTGGGCATAAGCGTCTAGCTGTAGGAATCACCCTTTTTTAAGGGGGTGAGGATGTCAAATCGCGATTTAGAAAATGTAAGCTGTCTTTTAGTCGATTGAAATCAACTTTAAAGACCTAATATTTTGATAATGCTGTTACTGTCGGAATTCACCAAAATATAGTCGTTGTTAATTTTGTACCATTGTTGATTCCGTGATGGTTTTGGTAGGTTATGGTCTTTGTATTCAACTTTATAACCATTGCCTCGATAATGTTGAGGCATGACATAACCAGTTTGCCACTTATGTTGTTGTAGACGTTTGACTCCGCGCTGTTCGCGCATACGGCGTCGATCTTCAATATCGTCATCGTCCTGAGAAGCACGGAAATCACGGTCTTTTTTCATATGACCATAGGCATTACCGCGTGGGCCATCAAAGCCACGTTCATCGTTATTGAAGTGAGGAGCCGCAGACGAAAGACTGCTTGCCATTAAAGCACTGAAAGAAATAGCCAAAATAGGCAAAATCTTTTTCATGTTCAACCCTCATAAAGTTATTGATCTTCAATACAACTACTGTACGCATTAATTGCAGAGAAACTGTGAAGAAAAATGATTATTTATTTAAATAAAACGAAGAGAATACGGATATTATGCGATAAAACAGCGCACAAGAACAATCGCTTATCAAAAGTGGTTGCACCTCACTGCATTAAAGCCTGCAATTTAAAACGCAAGATCGATTAAAATCAGATAAAGCTCAAAATCAAAACGTAGATAAAAAAATGCCCATCAGGTGTCGATGGGCAAAAAGGTGGAAGGGGTTAGAGCGTGCGGCAAAATATCTGAACATTAGTACCACTGGTCATTGAGTAATTGCAGTGAGTTAACGGCTTGAGCAACAGCTTCTGCTTGGCCTGCATCATCCATCGCATTAATTAAATTTTCAGTCAGTTGCATACGCTCAATAGAGCGAATGGTTTCGGTTTTACGAATTTGATCTGCCATGTGTTCAGCTCCTTGTATAACGTTTTGGTTTGCGGAGCATATTAAGCGTTTTTAATTAATATGAAAAACCGAATATAATTATAAAAATGATTTAAAAATACGATTAATCTTGGTTTTAATTTTTTAATTCATTTGAATACACAAAAAAAGGGCATGTGAAATGCCCTTAATGGCTTTTTTTGCGGGTCGCTAATGGCCCTGCTGCAGTAGGTTTCGTGCAGATTAATAGGCGTATTTGAGGTCTGTATAATCATTCAATGATTTTTGAATGTGTGCTTGAATGAACTCATTAACATCTTCTGGGGTCATAGCTGCCCCTTGCTTGGTAATCACATGTTCAAATGGGGCTTGTTCAGCAGCCGTAATGCGATAAACAAAGTTCGTCACCACTTGATAGGTCGATTCCAGTTTTTGAATGCAAGTTACATAGAAATAACCATGTTCAAAATTGAGGTCGGTATGCGAAAAAATGAACTGTTCAAAGAGTTTGGCATTTTGACCATCTTCTAATGCTTGTAGGTCATCCACAACACTTGGGTCAAACTTCATGCCATATTTTGCTGAAATGGGCTGACCATCTACCAGTAAGTTGATCATGCCATCTTCTGTAGGGCTTACCGTAATATTGCTAAAATCAGACATGAGAGATTCCATGGTTTTTGAGATTGCTGACAAGTATCAGCAAATTTTATAAAAACTCAAGCCGACTTTATGTCAGGTATGACCCTAAAGGTAGTTAACCCGCATATTTTTTGAATTTTACCAACGCAAATTAAAAGTTTGTTTATTAAAAAAAAGGAAGCCATGGCTTCCTTTTTTTGTTCATCGCAGTGATGTTAATCCTGTGCGTCGATGCTTTCACCATTTAGATGTAAGCTGTCATCGCCCATTAAATATAAATATGCGGGCATGATGCTTTCAGGCGTTGGTAAAGTTTTTGGATCTTCATCTGGATAGGCTTTGGCACGCATCGCGGTACGTGTTGCCCCTGGGTTAATGCAGTTGAAGCGAATATTCGGATGTACATTTTCTTTTGCGAATAAAGTGCTGACCGCTTCAATGGCAATTTTTGAAACCGAATATGCGCCCCAACGTTCACGTGCTTCACGACCTACACCCGAACTGGCAAAGACTACCGAAGCATGTTCAGATTTTTCCAATAGCGGCATCAGTTCTTGGGTCAATAGAAATGGTGCACGCAAGTTCACCGCCATCACATCATCCCAAACATCGGCAGGGTAGTTGGCAAGTTCAGTGCGCTCACCCAAAATGCCTGCATTATGCAAAATACCATCTAAACGGCCGAACTGCTTTTCAAGGGTATCGACCAACAATTCATAATCACGAGGAGAAGCACTAGAAAGTTGTAAGGGTAAAATTGCTGGCTGCGGCGCACCTAAGCCTTCAATTTCATCGTAAATGACTTCTAGTTTATTCAGGGTGCGTCCATGTAAAACCACAGTTGCACCATGTAGGGCATAGCTGAGCGCTGCTGCACGGCCAATACCATCGCCCGCACCTGTAATCAGGATGATACGATCTTTGAGTAGATCGGGGCGAGGCTGATACTCTGAATATTTCATATGACCTCCTCGTATTATTCTGTTGTTTTATCTATCGTTATAAAGTCGCTGATGCTGGGTTGAGGGTTGGGATCACCAATTCACGCACAACCTGATGCAGTTCAGATACAGTGTTCACTATACAATCTGCCTGCCATGCTGTTAAGTCATCTTTGTGCTGTAACGGTAAATATCCGTAAGCAGCCAAAATGGTATACATGTGGGCATTACGGCCTGCATCAATATCACGTGGATGATCACCCACATAAATACAGTCTTGCACGTCGGTCTGAATCTGCTTTGCAGCCAGAAACATCGGTTCTGGATCTGGTTTGGTTTTGCTAACATCATCAGGACACACCAATACCGCACAGCGTTCTGTTAAGTTTAGCGCTTTAAGCAAAGCTTCACTGAGCCAGCGTGGTTTGTTGGTGACAATGCCCCACGGAATTTGATGTTGTTCTAACTCTGCGAGTAGTGGATACATGCCTTCAAACAGGTCGGTATCAACTGCAATATCAGCACCATACAGATCTAGAAAGCGTTGACGATGTGCCAGAAAGACAGGATCTTCAACATCTAGTTCTGGATAGACCAATTTGACCATGGCACGTGCACCTTCTGACACTTGCACACGGATATCATCGGCAGCCACCACCGCACAGCCTTTTTCACGGCACATGTCTTGAATAATACGTATAAAATCCGCAGCGGTATCAATCAGTGTGCCATCAAGGTCAAACAGTACAGCTTTCATTACACACCTGCTTTTGTGGTATGTACCATGTAGTTCACATCGACATTTGGCGCTAACCAGTAGCGTTTAGTGATCGGGTTGTAATGTAGGCCAGTCATATCTTTGAGCTGTAATTCTGCACCGCGAATATCGTGAGCCAATTCAGACGGCTTAATGAATTTTGAATAATCGTGTGTGCCTTTAGCCAACATGCGTAAAATATATTCAGCACCAATAATCGCAAATAAATAAGATTTTGGATTACGGTTAATGGTCGAAAAGAATACATGACCACCAGGCTTAACCAATTTTTGACATGCCAAAATAATCGATGCAGGGTCAGGTACGTGTTCGAGCATTTCCATGCAAGTCACTACGTCGTATTGTCCGGCTTGTTCTTCAGCCAGTTGCTCTACAGGTACTTGGCGATATTCAATATTTTGTACATTTTCTTGTTCAGCATGGAGACGTGCCACATTTAATGGTGCTGCCCCCATATCAATGCCAAGGACTTGAGCACCACGACGTGCCATACTTTCGGCCAAGATACCGCCACCACAACCAACGTCTAAAACTTTTTTGCCTGTGATACCACCTGAATGTTCATCAATCCAGTTTAAACGTAGTGGATTGATCATATGCAGAGGACGGAACTCAGAATGCTGATCCCACCATATAGCAGCGAACGCTTCAAATTTAGCAATTTCTTGTGGATCAACATTCAATTGCGACATCGGTGTCACCTCAATCAAGTCTTTATAATTTAGAAAAAAGTTTAATGTGAGTTAGTGTAGCGTGTCTTGTAAAAAAAGCGATAAAAGCAGTAAAAAAGTTCACAGAATGAAAACGAAATCGACAGATTTGATTTATAGTGTCGTCATAAACTAATCATAATGATTTTGAGGACGATAAGTTCAATGAAAAAATTCCTTTTAGGCAGTATCGCTACAGCAGTTCTTGCATTTTCTGGCAGTGCCATGGCAGCTCAATTTGTTGCGGGGACAGATTACACCGTTATTCCAAAACCTATAAAAGTAGAACGTCCGGGTAAAATTGAAGTCCGTGAATTCTTTTGGTATGGCTGCCCACATTGCTTCACATTAGAACCACATATGCAAACTTGGTTAAAGCAATTACCGAAAGACGTTCGTTTTGTGCGTACACCAGCAGCAATGAATCCGCTTTGGGAACAAGGCGCACGCGCTTACTATGCATCTGAAGCATTGGGCGTACGTCAACAAGCGCATTTACAATTGTTCCATGACATTCATGCAGGTCAGAAAAATATTTTAGAACAAGGTGCCTTTGCGAAGTTCTATACGCGTTATGGTGTACCTGAAGCGAAATTTAACAGTACTTTCAAATCATTTGGTGTGTCATCTAAAATTGCGCAAGCAAAAAGTTTAGCGGCACAGTATCAATTGAGTGGTGTTCCAGCCATTACTGTGAATGGTAAATATATCGTACAAGGTGAAGATGCACGTACCGTTGAAATCGTGAAATATCTTGTAGATAAAGAACGTAAAGCAAAATAATTCTTTTGCTGAATAGAAAGGCCGCAATCATGCGGCTTTTTTTATGTGTACAGGGCTATGATTTTTAAATGTAGTCTGAACAGCGTGCTAACCATTTGTTGAAGACGTCGTAACTGATCTGTCCCAATTTAAGATACCGCGAAACAGCAGTTGCACTTGGGTTTGCGCTTGGCGACGGCATTGTTGCAATGCCTGTTCCCGTAGATCGAGGTCTGATTGACGATGTACGTCGATCCACTGCATTGCCCATCCGAGTGCTAATTCAAATAAAATCTTTGCCAATACATTAAGATCTTGTTCAGACTGAATATGTTGGGTGGCTTCAACTTGTGAAAGGGCTTGGGCGAGGTCTGTACCAAGAAAATCAAATTCGCGGGCAATTGCTTGCCTTAATGCATTTGAGCCACCCCAACGTTCGGCAATGAGAAACATCCATGCTTCGGGGAACTCATCCACAGACTCAAATAAGTAGTCCAAGCTTTGCCGAGTTTGTGCATTGGCCTGTTGAAAATACTGTTGACGCATATGCGTTAACATACTTTTTAAATGTAATGCCATATGATCGACCAACTCTAAACCAAGTTGATCCATGTCTTTAAAATGTCGATAGAATGCTGCGGGAACTAAACCCACATGGCGGGAAATTTCACGTAAGCTGAGACTACTAAATGCACGGCCTGATGTGCTTAATGCAAGAGCCGCATCAAGGATCGCTTTACGACTTTGTTGCTTACGTTCTTCCCGTATCGACATGCAATTCTTCCTGAATTTTTGCGAAACTTAAGTCTAACAAATTTCATTTGAGCACACGAAGCAGAATATTTTGCTAACGTAGCATGGCAGATGAATGGATTTTGTAAATGCAGTGCCTGCGATTCCGAATCTTGGGATGGCTTCTGTTATAATGTGTCGCAACAAATTTCAGTCAGATTCAAGGAATCATTATGCGTATCGACCAACGAGCATTAGATCAATTACGTGAAGTTAAAATTACCCGTAACTACACACGTTATGCGGAAGGTTCAGTATTGGTTGAATTTGGTCATACAAAAGTTCTTTGTACTGCAAGTGTCGATAACTCAGTGCCACGTTTTTTAAAAGGTAAAGGTCAAGGCTGGGTAACTGCGGAATACGGCATGCTTCCACGTTCTACGCATACCCGTAGTGACCGTGAAGCAGCACGTGGTAAACAAAGTGGTCGTACACAAGAAATCCAACGTTTGATCGGTCGTAGCTTACGTGCCATGGTTGATTTGAAAAAACTAGGCGAGAATACTATTAGCATCGACTGTGACGTGATTCAAGCCGATGGCGGTACACGTACTGCATCAATTACGGGTGCTGCAGTGGCATTAATTGATGCCATGAATTTCTTGCTTGAAAATAAAAAAATCAAACAAGATCCGCTTAAAGGCTTAGTTGCAGCGGTTTCTGTAGGTATGTATCAAGATGAAGCATTACTTGATCTTTGCTATGAAGAAGACTCAAACTGTCAAACTGACTTAAATGTGGTCATGACACAAGCAGGTGAGTTTATTGAACTTCAAGGCACAGCTGAAGACAAACCATTTACGCGTGCACAGTGTAATGAAATGCTTGAACTGGCTGAAAAAGGTATTCAAGAGTTGATTAAGAAACAACAAGAAGCTTTGGGTTGGTAAGATTTACTCAAGCTTAAGTTGATAAAAGCACCTTCGGGTGCTTTTTTTATTTTTAAGTTGGGTGAGTAATATCAACTGACAAATTAAAACCGAAAAGCGCTATTGTTGGCAGCAAAGTTTCAGCACAGTATGAAGAATAGAATAACAAGGAGAAAATAATGAAAGCGTTATTGATCGGTTTTTCATTATTGGGACTTTTAGGACTGAGTGCTTGTGATGGTTCCAATTCAAAAGATGAGGATAAAGAGCGCTCTGTTTTGTCATCAGATCGTGATCATGACAATGAGCAAAATGATGATGATCGTGATGCTAAAGCTGATCAAGATCAGGATGAAGAGCGAGAAGAGAGTTCAAAAGACAAAGATGATGATTAAAAGGCATCATCTTAAAAAGGGTGCTGATGAGCACCCTTTTTTTAAATGGATTTAATTTTGGTAACGTTTAAGCATTAAAGCGCATAGATAGGTCAATTGCTTTCACATCTTTGGTTAAAACACCCATCGAAATATAGTCAACACCCGTTGTCGCCACTTCACGTAAATTCGCAATAGTAATGTTGCCAGAGGCTTCTAATTTACAACGTCCTGCAACATGCTTTACGGCATCAATCATTTGTTGCTGAGTAAAGTTATCTAGCATCACAATATCCGCACCAGCGTCTAAAGCCTGATTAAGTTCATCCCAAGTTTCCACTTCCACTTCAACGGGTTTACCCGGTGCAATCGTATGCGCTTTAGCAATAGCTTGGCTAATGCCACCAGCAGCCATGATGTGGTTTTCTTTAATCAAAAAGGCATCAAATAAACCTAAGCGATGGTTTTGACCTCCACCAACAGCGACAGCATATTTCTGAGCAATACGTAGGCCTGGCAGCGTTTTACGCGTATCTAATAAGCGAGTATTTAAACCTTCCAGTTGTTGAACATATTCAGCTGTTTTAGTGGCTACAGCCGATAAGGTTTGCACAAAATTTAGTGCAGGGCGTTCAACAGTTAATAGGCTACGTGCAGAACCTGCTAATTTTAAGAAAGCCTCACCTGCTGCGACACGTTCCCCATCATTTTTTAACCATGTGACTTGTACACTTGCATCAAAAGTTTGAATGAGGGCATTGACCCACGGTTGCCCTGCTAGCACCATATCTTCACGACTAATAATTGTTGCGGTCGCTTGTTCATCTTCTGGAGTTAAAAGGGCAGTGATATCACCCGAACCAATATCTTCTTGTAGTGCTTGTTGAATATTGATTTGGATAGATTGTTCAAGCAAAGATTGCGATATGCTCATAAGAAATTCCGTATCTTTTTTAACCCGAGAAAATGTGCGCGCTATATTAGCATTGTTCATGAAAAATGAGCGATTTTTAACAGCAATCACAAACATGAATTGAGAAATATCAGTGAAAGTTTTAGCATGAATGCCTTTAGGCTCTGATCTAAAATTCACGAGCAATGCAGACTCAGGATCACTTTATGTCACATGCAACTACATTTCAGGTTCAGGATGGGCAACTTATCGGTGCACGGCAAGTTCCATCACCGAACTTTAATCAGCGTCCCGCAGATACTGAAATTCAGCTTGTGGTGATTCACAATATTAGTTTGCCACCTTCCCAATTTGGGGGTGGCTATATTGAGCAGTTTTTTCAAAATCAATTAGATTGGTCGGTGCATCCTTATTTTCAAACCATTGAAGGTATGGAGGTTTCTACCCATTTATTGATCTTGCGTACAGGTGAAGTACTGCAATTTGTGAATTTTAACGATCGTGCTTGGCATGCAGGGCGTTCTACTTATTTAGCACAAAAAGAATGTAATGATTATTCGATTGGGATTGAGCTGGAGGGCAGTGATGACTTGCCTTTCGAACCTGTGCAATATGATGTATTGACTCAAGTGGTGGCATGTTTGCAGCAGGTTTATCCAAAAATTCAACAACATATCGCCGGGCATTCAGATATTGCACCGGGACGTAAGACCGATCCGGGCCCATTTTTTCAATGGACTGAATTTCGTAAACAGTTACGTGATTTTAAAAACAAATAAACAACACACACTGCGTTCAATAAACCAATGAAATTTATGATTCAGTTTCATTACAATAGGCGCACTTTAAAAAGCGAGTAAAAGCGATGGCGCTTTGGCGTTCGACTGTCATTGTCAGTGCAATGACAATGCTGTCCCGAGTATTGGGACTGGTACGGGATATTGTCCTGTTAAATGTATTTGGTGCAGGCAAAGACTTCGATACTTTCGTAGTGGCATTTCGTATTCCAAACTTTTTCAGGCGGCTATTTGCAGAAGGGGCATTTTCTCAAGCTTTTATTCCTGTTTTAACCGAATATAAAACCAGTCGAACCCATGCTGAAGTTCAGATTCTCATCAGCCGCGTCTTTGGTTGTTTAGGTCTAGTGATGACCAGTTTGACCTTCGTCGCAATGGTGGCAGCACCTGCCATTATTTATCTGTATGCACCTGGCTTCCATGGTGATGCAGACAAGTTTGCTTTGGCAACTGATATGTTCCGCTTGACCATACCATATTTACTGTTCATGTCGCTGACGGCCTTTGCCAGCAGTATTTTGAACAGTTATGGCTCTTTCAGTACGCCGGCCTTTGCTCCCGTGTTGCTGAATGTGGCAATGATTGCGGGTGCGTTGTGGTTAACGCCGTACATGGCCGAACCGATTATGGCACTCGGTTGGTCAGTGGTTGCAGCCGGTTTCTTACAATTGGCGATTCAGATTCCTGAATTGTGGCGTAAGAAATTACTTATTCCACCCAAAGTAGACTTCAAACACGAAGGTGTCGATCGCATCATGAAGTTGATGCTGCCTGCATTGTTTGGTGTTTCTGTTACCCAGATTAATCTATTGCTGAACACCATTTGGGCATCATTCATGCAAGATGGTTCGGTGTCATGGTTATACAGTGCCGAACGGATGACCGAATTGCCATTGGGCTTAATTGGTGTCGCGATAGGTACTGTAATTTTACCTTCGTTGTCTGCGCGTCATGCTGAACAAGATCAAGAAAAATTCCGTAAGATGATTGACTGGGCGGCGAAAGTGATTGTATTGGTGGGATTACCTGCCAGTATTGCGCTGTTTATGTTATCTACCCCAATTATTCAGGCTTTATTTGAACGTGGTCAATTTACCTTTGAAGATACACAAATGACTGCGATGGCACTGCAATGTATGAGTGCCGGCGTGATTTCCTTTATGTTAATTAAAGTCTTCGCCCCCGGTTTTTATGCGCAGCAAGACACTAAAACGCCAGTACGTGTGGGTCTAATGGCGGTTGCAGCCAATGCCATTTTAAACGTGGTATTCATTGGTTTCTTTAAACTGATTGATTGGCATGCAGAGCATATGGCCTTGGCATTAGCCTCATCAGGTTCTGCTTTAGTCAACGCGGGTATGCTGTATTTCTACTTACACAAACGCAATATTTTCCGTTTTGGCACACATTGGAAAAAACTGATCTTACAGTTTGCATTGGCCAATGCGGCAATGATTGCTGCTTTATGGTATGCCTTAACGTGGTACAACGGCGATGTATCGACTTGGATGCGTGTTGCTGAAGTGATTGGTCTATGTGTGGTAGGTGTCGCAGCTTATGGATTTGCTTTGATTATTACGGGTTTTAGACCACGTCATTTGAAGCCTTAAATTCAAAGTGGATGAACACGTGATCTGATAAAAAAATAAGAGCCATTAAGGCTCTTATTTTTTTATGCTTTAGAATCATGTTCTTTACAATTGAGTGTAGCTAAGTAGCTATGTCGATTTAGTTTCTTTTGTAAATAACGTCTGCAAATAATGTCATATACATTTTCTACAGTCACTTTCGTGTGAAAGTGTAAATGAAACTAAACTTTTCCTCTCGAAAGGAAACCGACGATTGCAAGAATCACTGCAATGACCAATAGAATTACAGCAAAATCTTTTGATAATCCTGCAACACCACCAAAACCTAGCAGACTAGCAATCAGTGCGATGACAGCGAAAATAATAGCCCAGCGGAACATAGTTTTTTCTCCATGTGATTTTTTATTCTGTGTATTCAGTATAGAGAGGCTGAACTATGCTCAATGTTATTCTTTTGTTTATTAAATGTTCAATATTCGGTAACGTAGACTGAGATTTTTCGGCGCGCTCAGCTAATATGCGTGCCATATTTGTTTTGAGCTGGATTATGACTGACACACTGCGCCCACATTTTTGGAAAAACTTTGCATTGACGGAGCTTACGCATGACGAGTGGGAAGCCTTATGCGATGGTTGTGGTTTATGTTGTTTGATTAAGCTTGAAGATGAAGATACTCATGAAGTTGCGTATACCAAAGTGGCATGCAAACTTTTAGATTGTCAGACGGCCAGTTGTTCAGATTACCCAAATCGTAAAGAATTTGTACCTGATTGCATTCGTTTAACGCCAGAACAGATTGACCAGTTTCATTGGTTACCGCCAAGCTGTGCCTATCGTCGTATATCGGAAGGCAAAACATTACCACGTTGGCATCATCTCGTTACAGGAAGCCGTGATAGTATTTTAGCGGCACGTAAGTCCGCAGCAGGCCGTTGTATCAGTGAAGAAGACGTCGATCCCGAAGAGATTGAAGACTACATTGTGCGTTGGGTACGTTAATGAGCTATAGCATCTGCTGCCTAAAATTGTTCTTCAATCATGGCGAGAAATTCGTGTTCTGACATGACTTGAAAACCATGTTGCATCAGTAAGGTTGTGGTTATACCTTGGCCTTCAATTTTGGTACGACTAAAACTGCCATCATAAATAGCGTGAGTGCCACATGAAGGGCTAAATTCTTTAAGTACCACAATGTCAACGTCATGTTGTTGAGCCAGTTTGAGCGTTTGGTATGCGCCTTCAATAAAGGCTTTGCTAACGTCTGTACCTAAAACATCTTTAACTTGAGCATGACCATTTAACACATCGAGTGCAGATCCATTTTGAATTTCAGCGGGTAAACGAGGACAACTCAGACCGCCTAAAATTTCAGGACAAGCAGTAATAACTTCATGGGTTTGCATTAAACGTTGCAAACCCCTAAGCGGGATTGATTTCGCATCATAACGAACAGCATGACCAGCGAGACAAGCGCTGATTAAATATTTGAGCGGCATGATTGTGTGTCCTAATGAACTTAGCGACGCAACAGTTGGGTGGTTTTGTCGAAACTAAGTGGACGATAAAAATAGAAGCCTTGACCAATATGACAATCACAGTCCTTTAAGGTCGTGACCTGTTCAGGGTTTTCGATACCTTCTACCAAGATATCAAGTGAAACACTGGCGCCAATTTGAGTGATTGCTTTGACAATTGCGAGGGCAGAGCGATCCGTATGCATGCGTTCTACAAAGCTGCGGTCAATTTTAATGCAATCGACCGGATAATTACTCAGTCGGGTCAGTGATGAATGTCCAGTACCAAAATCATCCAAAGAAATATGAATGCCATTTTCTTTGAGCAGGTGTAGAGCACGAATCACATAATTGGCACCACGCTCAGATAAGCTTTGTTCGGTAATTTCCAATTCGACTACTCGAGGAGAGATGCCATACTGCTTAAGGCGTTTTAACAATTTTTCTGCATAGTCATCACGTAAAAATTCGACAGGCGCAGCATTAATCGAAACAGGTAAAGGTTCTAGTCCTTCCTTCATCCACTGTTGCATGTCTTTGAATATTTTAACCTGCATGATTTCGCTGATACGTGACGCCAATTCATAATCTTGAAATGCTGCGAATATGTGCGAGGGAAGTTGTAATTCTTGATTTTCATCATACCAACGCAGTAAAGCTTCGAAACCGACCACTTTACTGTTTGAAAGCCGAACTTTAGGTTGGTAATACGGTACGATTTGATCAGATTTGATAATACTTCGGGCCAATGTAAGCTGACGTGTGGTTTCTTCGAGTGCTTTAAACATGGTCTGGGTAAACATACGCACACCACCACGACCACTGATTTTTAAATCATTTAATGCAATATCTGCACATTTTAAAAGGTTCGAAGTGCTCTGGGCATCACGAGGATAGAGTGAACAGCCTATACTCATGCCACTATTGATAAATTGCCCCATATAACTAATGGGGATTTCCATTTGGGCACAAGCGATTCGCGCTATCTCTAGCAGTTGCTCTTGTGTATGTAGGTTCGGAATCAGAATGGCAAATTCATCACCGCCTAAACGTGACACTACAATCTCAGAATTAAAACATTTTTGAAAGCGCAGACCTAAGGTATGCAGCAAATGATCGCCAGCAATATGCCCTAAGGTATCGTTTACATGTTTGAAATAGTCTAAATCAATTAACAATAATCCAAGCTGCTGATGCTTATCACGTGCAAGTTTCAAATTATTTTTAAAAACACGGCTAAATGCACGTCGGTTCAGTAAACCAGTTAGATCATCTTGTTCGATGATTTGTTGCAGCTTGCTTTCAGCTTGGCGTTGTAATGTTACGTCTCGAGAGACACAGAGAATTTCTTTCACTTGACCAAATTGATCCAATACTGGAGTCAACATATTGTCCCAATAAGCCGCAGGTTCATTTTCGAGCTGGCTCATCCCCATAAAGCGCGAGGTTTTACCTTTTGCAGCTTCTGCTAAAGCGATGGTTCCTTTGTCTCGTACCGCCTCAGGCAGTAAATTGAGCCATGTCATGCCAAAGTTTTTTTCATCGGTCGGCACCCCCAGTGCTAAGCAGCCAGCCCTATTCATATGCCGAACCCGACCATCAACACTTAATAGTTTGATGCAATCGACACTGGCATCCAGCATATGATTTCTGCTTTCTACCTGCTGTTGTAATTGCTCAATTAACACATTGACTGGTTCAAGGTCGGTGAATTCGACCATGCAATGGTAGTTATCATGCGCATTTGTGCGATATGACACTTGGATGAGGGTGTTGTGGTAACTTTGGTTAGGTTGTTTAAATAAGACTTTTTGTTGAAAGGATTCTTGCACTTGTTGAGAGCGACGCCACTGTGTTTCAAAATTATGTAAGTCAGTGTCATGAATTAAACTTAACCAGTCCCGATCACTTGGATGATCCATAGCTGAGGGCAGTAATTGTGTTAACGCTGGATTGGCAAAATATTTATTGTCTTTAGTACTGAACCAAACAGGTTGCTGAAATTGAGCGGAAAATTGTTGTCGTTGTAATTGTTCACTACACGATGTTTCGGATAGTGGATTATATAAATCAGAAGGGATATCTGAGCTATGCTGAACTGAGGGTATCTGCTTGTGCTTTAGTGATTGCTTCATACAATCTGTCCAATCTAGGTCAGGCAAGTCGGAAAATAAATCTGCTGCCGATAATACTGTAAATTGAATCAACAGGGATAAGGAGTCTTGTTACATTATAGTTAACATTAACATGAGCATATTTACAGCATAATGCAAAGCAAAAGACATGCATTTTCGACAAAAATATCGTAGTCAAAAGCGGCTAAAATTAAGCCAAGAGATTATTTAAAGGCAGTGTTAGAATAAGTTCAGAACTCCATTTAGCCTGAAATGAAATAATAAGATGTCAGACAGTCATATTCCGCTTCCTGAACGCCTTCGCCCCTATGATTTATCACAGATTATTGGGCAAGATCACCTGTTGGGTGAAGATGCTCCTTTACGTCAAATGATTGATCAAGGACATTTACCTTCGATCATTTTTTGGGGGCCACCTGGGGTCGGTAAGACCACAATTGCATTGTTGTTGGCACAGGCTGTAGATCGTCCATTTATCAGTTTGTCTGCACTGAATACTGGTGTGAAGGAACTACGTGAAATTATTGCTGATGGGGGAGATTTACTGACCCCTGTGGTATTTATTGATGAAATACACCGTTTTAATAAGTCACAACAAGATGCACTGTTAAATGCGGTAGAAAAAGGCAAAATTACTTTAATTGGGGCAACCACAGAAAATCCTTCTTTTGAAGTCAATAATGCCCTGTTGTCGCGTTGCCAAGTTTATACCCTCAATGCATTAAGTGATGAGTCCATTCAAGCCTTATTAAAACATGCACTGGAGCAGGATACTTTTTTAAAAGAGCGTTATATTCAAATTGAAGAATATGAGGCTTTATTACAATTTGCAGCTGGCGATGCACGTAAGGCACTTAATTTACTCGACTTAATTGCCAGTACCTTTGAGCCAGATGTAGAAAATATCATTAGCAATGCCGTGGTTGTGAAAGTCGCACAGCAAAATATAGCCCGATATGATAAATCAGGTGAGCAGCATTACGATTTGGTATCTGCTTTTATTAAATCCATTCGTGGTAGTGACCCAGATGCGGCCTTGTATTGGATGGCACGTATGCTCAAAGGTGGTGAAGACCCCGTCTTTATTGCACGTCGTATGTTGATTGCTGCTTCAGAAGATATTGGTAATTCCAACCCAAATGCATTATTGCTGGCAGGGGAATGTTTCCGTTCGGTTCAAGCGGTAGGCATGCCTGAATGTCGGATTATTTTGGGACAATGTGCCGTGTATTTGGCGACCAGCGCCAAGAGTAACAGTACTTATTTAGCGATTAATAAAGCGTTAGATTTGGCAGAGAAAACCTCGAATTTACCTGTACCATTACATTTACGTAATGCACCAACCAAAATGATGAAAGAACAGGGTTATGGCGTAGATTATTTATATCCACATCATTACCCAGAGCATTTTGTCTTGCAGGATTATTTACCACCTGAATTAAAAGGCACAAAACTGTATGAATCGGCACGTAATAAACGCGAAGTAGAAGGTGAGCGCTTACAACAACGCCGTTGGATGCAGGAACAACAGCAGCAGTAAGCTTAGTTAAATTTCAAAGGTGCTTCGGCGCCTTCTTATTTATGTCATCAGCAAAAAAAAGCCCAACTCAGGGCGAGTTGGGCTGAAAAATTAGGATGTCTTTGGGGAGATACATCCTAGAGGGTAGAACGAAACTGGTCGGCATACACAAAGAATCAACATCTTCTGTGCTGCATGGTATGGATGTATCTTAATGTGCGGATTAAATAATGTGAAACAGATGATTTTTATGGTTAACATCTGTTTTTTCGATTATTGAATAATCAACTAAATAGGAATAAAAAAAACCGAGCGAAATCGCCCGGTTTTTTTTATTCATTGTGCGAATTAGATATCAGAAAGATCGATACCTAAACGTGCAGCAACTTCTTCATACGCTTCAACAACACCGCCTAAACCTTGACGGAAACGGTCTTTGTCGAGTTTTTTCTTGGTATCTTTGTCCCATAGACGGCAGCCATCTGGAGAGAATTCATCACCCAATACGATGCGGTCATGGAACACACCAAATTCAAGTTTGAAGTCAACAAGAAGCATGTTGCCAGCATCGAATAAACCTTTAAGTACTTCGTTTACTTTGTAAGTTAATTCTTTCATTTGAGCAAGTTGGTCAGCAGTTGCCCAGCCTAAAGCAATCGCTTGTGACTCGTTTACCATTGGGTCGCCTAACGCATCGTCTTTAAAGAACAATTCGAAAGTTGGTGGAGTTAGCTCTTTACCTTCTTCTACACCTAAACGACGGCATAGTGAACCCGCTGCATAGTTACGGATTACGCACTCTACAGGAACCATAGTTAATTTTTTCACTAAAACTTCAGTTGGAGAAAGAAGTTTTTCGAAGTGAGTTTCGATGCCAGCCGCAGCCAATTTTTCCATGATGAAGGCGTTAAAACGGTTGTTCACCTTACCTTTACGATCCAGCTGTTCGATTTTTTCGCCGTTGAATGCAGAAGCATCGTCACGGAAAACTAGGATGAGGTGGTCTGAACTATCTGTTTCATAAACAGATTTCGCTTTACCAGTATAGAGCAAGGTTTGTTTTAACATGAGGGAACCTTTTTCGAGAAAAAATGCCTAGTACGACTAGGCTGGCCAATTTTGGTAAATCTGAGCTAACAGATCTGCAGCTTTTTCTTTGTCTGCAAAACTATTATCGGCATTGAACACAGCGATGTTATTGCTTGAACCTACAGAAGAAAGTCTTAAAACATAGGTCTGTTGATCGACCTTGACAGTTACTTCGTAACGGTTTTTGCTTTGACCAACAATGGTATGGTTAAGGCTGCTGAGGGTAGCAAGTGTGTATTGCCAAATTGTAGCAGAATTTCCTTCAACTTTGAGCAGCGGATTTTGATTTCCATCGACCAATAATTGAGGTCGAGCAATATTTGTACTGTCAGCTGAAGTTTCTGTAACTGAATCATTTTTTTCCTCATTTGGACGAGGAAGGGCGAAGCGGTTGCCGCGCTTGTTTTCAAGATTTGGTGCATGCTCAATTGCAAGCGGGTCAACCGATGGCGCAGGATACAACGGCGTTGCTGGACGAACCATTGACCCCTCAGGGTATTTCAGTGTTTCAACATCGGTGGTTTTTTTATAGTCCAGCGTGCCATTATTAAAGGCAAGTGAACTACAACCGGCTAATGTAAATACTGAAAGTGCCAGGCTTAGTCCTAAACGTAATTGCATCATGTTTTGCTCTTCTTTATTTGATAACGCCCGCAGTGATTAGTACTTCACGAAGCGGAGTGCGGTATTGTTCTGCAAGGGGTGTTAATGGTAAGCGAATACCAGTTTCAATGAGGTTCATTTCATGAAGTGCCCATTTCACAGGAATTGGGTTTGATTCGCAAAATAAAATTTGGTGTAGATTTGCAACAGCATTGTTTTGCTGTTCTGCTTTTTCAGCATCACCTGCTAACGCAGTGGCGCAAATCTCACTCATTTCTTTCGGTGCAACGTTTGCAGTTACTGAAATGTTACCTTGAGCGCCATGACCCATCAATTGATAAGCAGTCGCGTCATCACCTGAGTAAACCACCATTTCTTTGCCTTTTAGGCCTTCAATTAATTCTTGACCACGTGGCACATCACCAGTTGCGTCTTTAATGCCGACAATTTGTGGAATATCAGCAAGGCGAATCACTGTATCATTGTGCATGTCCACACCAGTACGGCCTGGTACGTTGTACAAGATTTGTGGAAGGTCAACTGCTTCAGCAATTGCTTTATAGTGTTGGTATAAACCTTCTTGCGTTGGTTTGTTGTAGTAAGGTGTTACCAGTAAAGCAGCATCTGCACCAAGTTCTTTTGCTTCTTTGGTCAGTTGAATTGCTTCATGAGTAGAGTTTGCACCTGTACCCGCAATAATTGGAATACGTTTGTTGGCAACACGAATGATTTCTTTGATCACTTGCGTGTGTTCAGCCATGCTTAGGGTAGATGCTTCGCCAGTTGTACCAACAGCGACGATACTGTTGGTGCCCTGTTTTATATGCCACTCAACCAGCTTTTCGAGGCTCTTCCAATCTACGCTGCCATCTTCAAACATTGGGGTGACGATTGCGACAATTGAACCTTGAATGGTCTGAGCTTGCTGAGTCATTTTGAAAAGCTATCCTATTTGTCCATCCGAAGAGACGAATTTGGGTTTCTGGATGGTTTCGTATTTTTGATTTGTAGCTTATTCAACTGGATTGGTCCAAATTGAATAATGCTTACGCAAATTATGACTGATCAAACGCATAAGAACAATATGCTTTGGTCAAAGGCATAAAATTCTTTATACAAATCAAACTTAAAACAATCAAGTGTAAAATTTGGGTTTTTTTGCAGCGAACTAAGCTTTCAGTCGAGCATTACCTGATGTGCATTAATTTGCTTGGTATGACTTGATTTTTTGAACAGTTAGTCTGATTTATTTTTGTGCAAAGCTTGTATTTGCGACTAATCCGTGTTTTTTGCTCAAGATTTAAGATTAAAAAACAATGACTAAAGATTTAAAAGCTATATTTATGGTGTGTCGATTTATCTGAAATCATTGTTAAAAACTTGGTTAATAATCTTTTTTTTATCTAATAGAAATATGCGTTCTTTTCTAAATGGTTGAAATCTTTTCTTGTTATAACTATTGAAAATATCAACTCTGCATATTTTTTACCGCGCTGTAATTGTTTTTACGACTTTGTAAATTAAAGTACAAAACTATTAGAACTTGCACGTAATTGGAATTCCGACAAAAAGCTTCAACTTATTGGTAGTTATGTCATCTATAGCGCTCAGCCATGATGCGCCTTTATTTAAGCTGATGACAACAAGGATTCTCCAATGGAAAAGTCAGATAACAAGCACGCGATTGTCACGGTAGCGATCTGTTTCCTCATTGCCGTAATCGAAGGTCTAGATATTCAAGCTGCCGGAATTGCAGCTGCAGGGATTCGTGAATATTTCGGGCTGGATAGCTCGCAGCTCGGTGTCTTCTTTAGTGCGGGTATTTTAGGTCTATTGCCAGGGGCACTCGTGGGTGGCCGAATTGCCGATCGTATTGGTCGTAAAAAAGTACTGATTTGGTCAACGGCAATGTTTGCTATTTTTACCCTATGTACTGTATGGGTAAATAGTTTCCATAGCCTTTTAGCTGTGCGTTTCCTTGCAGGTGCAGGTTTAGGTGCAGCTATGCCAATTCTAATTACTTTGGCATCAGAAGCTGTAAGTCCACAAAATCGTGGTCGTGCCGTAGGTTTGATGTATTGCGGTATGCCTGTCGGTGCAGCAATTTTGTCACTGGTTGCGATGACTGAGTTTGGTGCGAACTGGAAAAATATTTTCTATTTAGGCGGTTTATTACCAATTATCGTTATTCCGTTAATGATTTTCTTCTTGCCTGAATCACGTGAATTCTTGAAAGCTAAAGATCAAGCACAACAAGCTGAAACACCAGTACAACAAGGCGCATTTAAGAACCTATTTGATGCTGAAAACCGTTTACGCACGCTGTGCTTATGGACAAGTTACTTCTTTACATTGATGGTGGTTTACATCATGTTGAGCTGGTTACCATCATTGTTTACTGAGCTTGGTTTCACACGTAAAGATGGTGCGACTGCGCAGTTCTACTTCATGATGAGCGCGACAGTGGGTACAGTGATTCTGGGTATGCTGACTGACCGTTGGAAAAAAGCCTATGTTATTTTGTTGATGTACGGCGGTATTTTAGGTGGTCTATTTGCTTTAAATGGTGCGGGTTCATTAACGCAAATGTACATGGCCGCAGCATTGGTTGGTGCATTCGTAATTGGCTGTCAAGGTGTACTGTATGCGTTTGGTGGTATTGTTTACCCAACACAATTACGTGGTACAGGTGTAGGTGTTGCTTCAGCTGTTGGTCGTGTTGGCGCAATGATGGGCCCAGCGATTGCAGGTCAATTACTAGCAGCAGGCTTTGGCGCAGCGGGTGTAATTTCAGCAGCAATTCCTTGTATTATTATCTCTGCAATCTTCATGTTGGTATTGGTACGTCGAATTCCAGCATAAGATCAACTTTCGGTTAAACCGATAAGTCCATAAAGAACCCGCTACTAAGCGGGTTTTTTTATCAAATGGAGCGTAAAACTCTGTCCTTCAGGTCAGAGATATAAGCGACACGACATGAAGTGTCGTTTGATTTAACTAAGGACTATTTTCCTTGAGTTTTGATTGTTAATATAAGTACATGAAAACCCTTAAATTACGTATAAAAGACAAACATTGCAAGGTGTTAGACCAACTAGCATCAGAAGTGAACTTTGTCTGGAATTATGTCAATGATTTA
>NZ_VOYM01000064.1:0-20840 GCF_013420285.1 Acinetobacter sp. YH01019 | reverse complement strand
GAGATCCATGCACGTGTAGCAGTTCTTAACAGATTTACGGAATTAGGTCGACCACTTACCCAAGTTACGCCTTAAATTTGGCTCAATTAGGGGCGCTTTGCATTTCAAATCTTTGTGCAACAAAGCCCGTGTGAACGTATTTTAAAAGCGCGGAAAGAACGCGGTATTTTCCCTGGTTAATAGACAGATTGAGCAGATTAATGTTTTTAATTAAGCTTAACGTTAAGCCAAATTTAGCAATGATGTTTTGAAAACATGGACTTAAGTTTGGCAGTTGAAGTTTTAATTAACGTTCATTTGAACCGAACATATTTTCTGCTTATTCAAAGATCAATGCAATTGTATTTTATTTGATCAATTGTTTTGAAGTGTTAGCAAGACTTGGCAAGATACTAGAAAGTGCTATATTTAAATCACGGTAGGTCATAAAACGACGCTACCAATAAGTTGGACGGATCAATGACAGCTCGTTGAGTTTCGTAATATTTTAAACTTAAGATATTGCAGACAAGAAATCAGCACTAGCCTTCCAACATAGAGCCCGCAGAGATGCGGGCTTTTTAATGCCTTAAATTTATGTATTCGTGGTTTTTTGTCAAACAATATAAATATGATTAGTCTATCTATTTGATATATAATTACTAATGTAAATTAACTTTACATTGCCAAGAAATCTAACATTTTAAAAGCAGAATTTGCTTAATGGTGTGGTATAAAAAATTCAATTATTAAAAGAAGTAGAGTATATAGCAATGAAACAGATGATCGATGTGAAAGTGAAAGATCAATTTAGCCAAGTTTATAATGCGCAAGCGATGGTACGTGGAAAGGATGCTGATGATTCACGTGCAATATTTCATCGTATTGAACATATTGTTGTTGCTGGTGAAATTATATTGCCAAGTATTGAATTACTATTTGAAAGTCAAAATTCGGACAATATTTATCGTCTACTCGAAGCCTAATCAATGGAAAGAAAAAAACTCACATGGTTGTGAGTTTTTTCATGCCTAAAATTTGGTTTATGCAGTTTTTGCTTCTTTAAATTGATTTAAGACATAGGACAAAAGCTGATAGCGAATCATAGGGTTGCTTTTAGCAAGCTCAACATCTTCACTGCGAATAACAATAGATTGAGTGAGTATGCCACCTACATAGCGATCAACCACTTTGCGATCCTTTGATAAATCGTCATCACTCAGTACGAGTTTTGGACCAAGATGTATGCGGCCAATTGCCTCAAAACATTCTTCTAAACTGTTATATAAGTTAAAAATGATGAGGGCCTGGTCATTAGAATAATTTGCTAAATTCATTTTTATTATCCATATTGAAAATTATTATGCAGCGCTATGATAAGGGATAACGCTGCGTAATTTCTGTATGAAATATTTTTCAATTAATCTAAGACAATAAAAAAGTGTATAAGTATTTGAGTTATATCGCTTCAAATTTTTTAGTTGGATAAAATTAACGTGGCTGAAGTTTCAGTATGACATCATAACGATCAAATTCAGAAATGATCGTTTGAATAACCATCTGTGATTCTTCTGCCTGAGCAGGGAAAATGACTTCTTGATTGGTTTGACTGTTGAAGCATTCAACTTGTTCAATCAGCCAAATATTTTCTTCGGCTGTATTATGAATAACCACTTTTCGGGGTTGTAATTCATCACTGATTTGACGTGGCATGACGTTAGTTATAGCTAATTGAACATCGGGCATGGCTTCACGTGGGCTTAGAAAGGTAAAAATCCAATTGCCGACTTTGCTAAGTTGCATTGGGTTATCAAAAGAATCAAATTCTAAACCGTACTGTTGTGTCATATGAAAGCTCGAGTTTATTAAACTAAACAACGCATTCTTGCGATATTCGGCAGCCCAAGGACATTAGGAGAAAGTCTTATACTTTATAGGGAATGGCAGCATGGTTTATGTATTTTTAATGCAAGATATTGAATTTAATAAAAATGTATATTTTATTGTTAATCTATCCTCACTTCATTAATTTGTTTTTTGAATCAGAAGTGAGTAATTCGATCTAAATCAGGCGGCAGTTTGTAAATGATTTAGACTGTAATTGACCTGCTGCAAAGCGTGGCGGAGTAATTTGGGTTGAATGTGAGATTCATTCAGCAAAGTTGTCCATTGCATTTGACAGGATTTAAGCTGTGATATCTCTTCAGTATTTTGAATTGAAATCACCAACTTTTTGGCCATCAAACCACAATATTGATGCAGTAAGTTGCACATATAAAGTTGTAATGTTTCAAAATCTTGCTCTATAAAAACTAAATTTTCAGAAACTAACTCTTTATGAAAGCTTTTATGATGATCCTCGAAAGTAGGTAAAGACGTACTTTGCTGAGGTGTATTTGAAGGTATATCGTGCGTGTTCTGATTAGAGTCGAAACTATGATTTAGATTGTGCTTTGATGCTAAGTGACTTGAATTGAGTGCTGGAAAAGCTTCGAGATGATTCTCGGATTGTGCAGTTGTTTGGGTAATATTTGAATCATTTGAAAAGAGGATGGTTTGTTCATCAGATACATGTGCAATATCACCACAGTATTGAATTAAATCCAGTTCCACTAATTGTTGTAACAGTGAGGCTTCAGCAATTCGTTGCTGATGATGTGATTGCATTTGATTAAAGTCGTCCGAACCAATCAACAACAAAAGCCGACGCTGACGAGCATTGAGTGCAATACTACGATCTTTTAAAACTTTAAAACCAAGCTCAGTTTTTTGATAATTAAACATGCCTTAATTCCATTAAGAAAAGAATTAAGGCAAGCCTATTGCTTGAAAATTACAATAAGATGAAGAAATTGTTAAATAATCAAAGTCTTATAAAGTGACTATTGCAGCTTTTTCTAAAGCTTTGCGTAAATAAGGGTCGAGTTCATCTTGACGCATAAGCCACTGAACATAGTCTGAAGGTAAGTCTGCAATAGCTGTACCACGATGTTTACCGAAATTGATTGTGCGTGGAATACGTGCATCTTCAGACGCGGCATATAATTCTTCAATGCTGTTAATTTTTAAATGGTGCACGATATGCATCAAAATATTAGCCGTTAAAATAATATCCATATCGGCACGGTGCGCTTTACGAATCATTTCACGGGCTTTTTCACTACCTTTCGTTATCATATAGATTAAAGCAGAAATATTATGCGCTTCTGCATCGGGCCAAACCAAACGGGCAAGGGCAAGTGTACAAATAGCTTTAATATTGGTGCTATCGACACCACATTTTTCTAATGCCCGTATATCGTAATCAATATTGTGACCGATGATATATATGGTTTCACTTGGGAGTTCGAAACTGCTGTAGTGGGGTTGACCTACAAGTTCTGATTCTAAAATATGGTGGACAGCCATTGCTGCATAAGAAATGGGTTCATCACAACTATAAAGTTGGTCAAAAATCTTAGACTTATCTAGGGTAATTTTTGCATCAGCAACTTGCACAGGTGCATAGGCAATCTCGATGGGTTGACCATTTAGGGTATGGGTTTCTGTGTCGAGAATAATGGCTTGCATGTCCAGTTCCGCAGTGTTGGATGAATAAAAATGAATGTACATGATCACACACAGACTGACAAACCAATGCCATGATTTTTTGTCGCGAAATTATCAAGATGGCTGCATATTGACTAAATAATCTTCTTTTAATGCGTCTACTGAAATTACACCTTTATACAGGTGTAATGGAATTCCATTTTCAATACCGATTTTAAAATTTTATCTGTATCAAGTTATTCTAAAATCACATATGGAATATAGTCGCTATCTAACACAATAAAGCGTTATTGTTTAATGGAAATCTCATAATTAACAAAGATCTGTTTCAATAGGTGTAAAAATTAGGCGTTTTTATTGCGTGTCAATTGATTGAATTCGCGAATCCATTCACTGGTTGAATGATGATGCCTTGAGTATTTATTTTTGTTGATATGTCTTTGCTGCGGGCAAACTTTTATAAATGACTTTTGCAGTTTGCGTATTCGTTTTCATACCAAAGACAAAATAACCTAAGACCAAACCTAGAAGAAAGAAAATTAACATGGCTTACATACATATTCCCCCAAATCTAGATTGTTAGAAAAATGTAAATTTAGAATTTAAAATATAAATTAAATCAGGTGGTTATTAAGATCGAGCTCCTCAAAAATGAATAGAGTGATCAATGGTGATAAAACCACTTGAACGTATTGAAATTCCATGAGATTAATCAATAGGGATGACTTTAAAACAACAAATAGAGGGAACAAGGATGATGAACCAACTTAAGTTAACGGTATTGGTCAGTAGTACACTTTTCTTGGTTGCGTGTGGAGGAAGCGACGATGATTCGTCATTTATTAGCGATGATGGGATACCAAAAAATAATATAGCTGCACCTGTTGTAAAAACTCAGGTCTATATTGATGCAAATGCCAATGCTAATGCCGTTTTGGATACGGTGAGTGTCAATAAAACATTGATGACTTAATAAAATGCTTGGCGTAAATGGTACTGAAACTCAAGCTACAGCTTTACTCTTTACGCCTAAAGGTACCAAACCGACAGGTGGGTGGCCCATTGTGGCGTGGGCGCATGGTACTACAGGTGTTGCTGATGCCTGTGCACCAAGCCAACAAGGCTTAAAAGGTAATGAATATTTTATTTCAAAACTTTTAGCAGCAGGTTATGCGGTAGTTGCCCCTGACTATGAAGGTTTAGGTGAACCGAGTGGTAAAGAGTTACATCCATTCTTAAATTTAAAAAGTGAAGCATTTTCCATTACCGATGCGGTGGTTGCTGCGAGTAAAAACTTAGGTAACACCACTGAAAAACGGTGGTCCGTCGTAGGACATTCACAGGGTGGGCAAGCTGCCTTGGGAGCTGCGCAATATGCTTCACGTGCACAGTTGAGCTATAAGGGCGCAGTGGCTGTAGCACCAGCCTCTAATTTGGCTTTAATTCTCAGTGGAGGTGAACAAAAAGCCGCAGCTGAAACCGATCCGATTAAGAAAATTAATATTCTTGCGCCGCTTGATACCTTTACATCGCTAATTACAGCAGGTTTAAGAAATTCAACACCAACGTTGCAATATAGTGAAGTGTTTGTCCCACCAACAGACCAGCTCGCTGCTCAAGCTGAAAGTGTATGTTATGACGTGTTAGGGCAAACCTTAGGTGGGGCAATGGGTGCTTATGTACAAAAGAATGGAAAATTAGATGGCTACCCACGAACGCAAACTAATTTTATGACCAATATTAAAGTGGTTAAACAATTCTTAGAGCAAGACTCTCAGCCGCTGCTCAAAAAATTGAGTACACCAATTTTCATTTATCAAGGCAGTAATGACACAACAGTACCAAAAGCAGCAACGGATGTATTGATACAGCTAGCCACAAGTAAAGGAACTAAAATTAATTATGTGACGGACACAGACAATGCAATCACGCCAAAATGGGATCATGCGACGGTTTATACCGCGAATTGGGATGAAATTATCTTAGATGTAAAATCTCTTATGCCAATTCAATAATTTGATTTGAACAGAATGCCTATCTTTCGGATGAAGATAGGCATTTTTTATTTAAATTTAGCAAAACTACCCGCTCTCATTTTCAAAACTTCATGCTACAATACGCGCCAATCTTAGCACGGCTTAAAAGCCCTAATTTAATAGGACCTCGCTAATGTTTGCCAATATCTCAATTGCTGAATTTGACCCAGAAATCGCGCAAGCAATCACCAAGGAAGATGCTCGCCAAGAAGCGCACATCGAATTGATTGCTTCTGAAAACTATTGCTCACCAGCAGTAATGGAAGCGCAAGGATCAAAACTCACTAACAAATATGCAGAAGGCTACCCAGGCAAACGCTACTATGGCGGTTGTGAATATGTAGACGTTATTGAACAATTGGCAATTGACCGTGCTAAAGAACTTTTTGGTGCTGATTACGCTAACGTTCAACCACATGCAGGTTCTCAAGCGAACTCTGCTGTTTACCTAGCACTTCTTAACCCTGGCGATACAGTTTTGGGTATGAGCTTAGCGCACGGCGGTCACTTGACTCACGGTGCAAAAGTTAGCTTCTCTGGTAAAACATATAACGCAATTCAGTACGGTTTGAACCCAGAAACTGGTGAAATCGATTACGAAGAAGTTGAACGTTTAGCTGAAGAACACAAGCCACGTATGATCGTTGCTGGTTTCTCTGCTTACAGCCAAATTGTTGACTGGCAGCGTTTCCGTGACATCGCGGACAAAGTTGGCGCTTACCTATTTGTAGATATGGCTCACGTTGCAGGTCTAGTTGCTGCTGGCGTATACCCAAGCCCAGTTCAAATTGCTGACGTAACAACAACAACGACTCATAAAACACTTCGTGGCCCACGTTCAGGTTTAATCCTTGCGAAAGCAAACGAAGAGATTGAGAAAAAATTACAATCAGCTGTATTCCCAGGTAACCAAGGTGGTCCTTTGGTTCACGCTGTAGCTGCTAAAGCAATTTGCTTTAAAGAAGCAATGGCACCTGAATACAAAACTTACCAACAACAAGTGGTTAAGAATGCTAAAGCAATGGCTGAAGTTCTAATCGCTCGTGGTTATGACGTAGTATCTGGTGGTACTGAAAACCACTTGTTCTTATTGTCTTTAATCAAACAAGGCGATATCACTGGTAAAGAAGCTGATGCATGGTTAGGTGCTGCGCACATTACTGTGAACAAAAACTCTGTACCAAATGATCCACGTTCACCATTTGTGACTTCTGGTATCCGTATCGGTACACCAGCTGTGACAACTCGTGGTTTCGGCGAAGCTGAAGTACGTGACCTTGCTGGTTGGATCGCTGATATTCTTGATGCAAAAGGCGATCAAGCAGTGATTGATGCTGTTAAGGCAAAAGTAGAGGTTGTTTGCGCTAAATTCCCTGTTTACGCAAAATAATCTAACTTGAGAAAAGCCCCCTCAAGGGGGCTTTTTTTATATTTGAATGAAAGTAAGTCGTTATCTAATTTTTTATATTTCTGATATAAAAGAATGAGTGATTACAACAAGATCTTCCCATCATTAGCGTTTTTGATGCATAAGCAAAAAGGAATTGGATAGATGAATAAACCGAGTATTATTGTTTCAGAACAAGATCTCCATCGCCTAGAAACCATGTTGGAGCATCAATCAAAATTAACGCCAACAATGGAACATCTCGAAGATGAGCTTGCCCGTGCAGAAGTGGTTGCACCGCAAGATGTACCCACCAATGTGGTCAGCATGAACGCTAAAGTGTTAATTACCATTGCGCCATCGATTGAACCTACAGAAATTACGTTGGTGTATCCGCATGACTTTCGTGGTGATAAAGGGCAGGTGAATGTCCTTGCTCCGGTCGGTGCGGCAATCCTTGGCCTGGCAGAAGGTCAAGAGATTGAATGGCCACAACCCGATGGTCATATTATGAAAGTGAAAATTGAAAGAGTGCTCTATCAACCTGAGCGCGAAGGCGACTATTTATAATTTCCGTTCGCCTGTTTATTTATATATTTCAAAGCCATCAAACTTGATGGCTTTTTTGTTTTAAAGCAAAAACTGTAGGTAAAATTGCTAAGCAAAATAATTAAAAACAATAGCAGTTTAACTCTGAATAACTGTCAACCATTTGACAGTCTGAAAAGGTGTAAGTCGGCATAGTGGAACCAACAACAAATACGTTGCTTTACATTATTTTAAAAGATCAGGAATACCGACATGACACAATTACAAGCGCAAACATATAATCCAAATTATCAATATCAACATATTGAAGTAAAACCTGTAACAGGCCGCATTGGTGCAGAAATCACAGGGATCAAACTTTCGGGGGATTTGAACCAAGACGTCGTCGCAGAGTTCAATCATGCATTATTAAAATATAAAGTAGTCTTTGTTCGTGGGCAGCAGCATTTGACTGACCTTGAGCAAGAAGCCTTTGCACGCTTATTGGGTACGCCATTAAATCATCCAAGTGTTCCGCTTAAAGATGGCACAGCACATACTTTATCTATTGATTCGCGTGGTGGGCGTGCTGACTCGTGGCATACCGACATTACCTTTTTACCGAATTATCCCAAAGCCACCATTTTACGTAATTTAATTGCACCATCAAATGGTGGCGATACGGTCTGGGCAAATACGACCACAGCTTACGAAGATTTAAGCCCTGAATTGCAAAAACTCGCAGAACAGCTACGTGCAGTACATAGTAATAGCTATGATTATGCTAAGCCGAAGGGTGAATATAATGAAGAAGGCCGTCATTTATTCCGTACTGCTGTGGAGATTGAAACAGAGTATCCATTAGTACGTGTACATCCAGAAACTGGGGAAAAGACCTTGGTACTTGGACATTTCTTTAAACGCTTTTCTGGTTATAGTCCAACCCAATCACGTCGATTGTTTGATTTATTTCAAGAGCAAATTGTGCAATGGGAAAATATAGTACGCTGGCGCTGGGCGGAGGGTGATGTGGCAATTTGGGATAACCGTGCCACGCAGCACCGTGCGATTAATGACTATGGTGATGAACTTCGTGTGGCAACGCGTGTCACTATTGAAGGTGATGTCCCTGTAGATGTAAATGGTCAGCCAAGTACTGTTCTAAAAAATGTGACGAACCAAGATATTTCAAACCTACGGTCTGAAGAAGGTCGTATTTATGAAAAAGCATCATAAATATGAACGCTAAATAACAGCACCTAAGTGTATAAACATAGTTAAAAATAATAGTTCTTTCCCTTTAATTCCATGCCTAATATTCAAATGTATTAGGCATTTTTTTGGGAATCTTGTGATTGACCTACGATTATCAGCAAGACAAAAATTAGAAAATATACTCGCTGACGATCAAGTCTTTCGGGGACTGAGCCTTGCTGCAAAGCAAAATATTTTGCAACACGCTCAATTTAGCCGTCATCATGCGCATCAACAAATTTTGCAGCAACATCAATGCATAAATGATGTTTATATTTTACTGTCTGGGACTTTGCAAGTCGGATGGTTACAAGCCGATGGCGAGTTGATCGTGAATGATTTTATTCGCATACAATCGGTTTTTAACCTTGTATCGGTATTGCAACAGCAAGCGTTGAATTTTGATTATTTCGCCGCAGAGCATGTTGAATTAGCAATTATACCCAGTGAGCTTTTTTTTCAACTTTTGAAAAATGAACCAGAGGCCATGTGGCATATCATCCAACTCTTGAGTCGTCGCATGTATGCGATGTTTGAACAAAACCGTTATTTGCGTACTGCCAGTCTTACTCAACGAATCGCTAGGCATATTATTAAGTTATATGAACAATATGGATATCAAGCGCAGATTCCGTTTAAGTTAAGTCAGCAAGAATTTGCCGAGTTATTCAATATATCGCGTCAGACGTTGAATAAACACTTGCAACTTTTTGTGCAACAGCAGATTGTGGATTGGAGCTATAGCCAAATTCGAATTCTAGATTTAGATAAACTCAAACAGATGAGTGTATTGCATTAATTAAATGAAATTAGACAATGAAAAAAAGCCATCAAACATAGATGGCTTTTTTGCGTATTAGTGCTTACTGATTTTATTTAGATAGCCCATCATAAAGGCTGAAAAGACGAAAGTCAGATGCATGATGATGTACCACATGATTTTGTCATTTGGGATATTTTTGGCATCCATAAACACCCGAAGTAAGTGGATAGAGGAAATTGCCACAATGGAAGCAGCAACTTTTAGTTTGAGTGAATTGGCGTCCATCGTGCCAAGCCAATTTAGGCGGTCTTTACCTTCCGTAATTTTCAGTTGTGAGACAAAGTTTTCATAACCTGAAAACATCACCATGACAATTAAACCGCCTACCATGGTCATATCCACCAAGGAAAGAATCACTAAAATTAGATCTGCTTCGGTGTATTCCAGTATATGCGGTAACACATGAAATACTTCTTGGAAGAATTTAATTGCTAATAACAGTAGGGCAAAAGATAAGCCAAAATAGACTGGAGCTAAAAATCCAGCGGGCTGCATACATTGTATTATGGAAAAAACGTTCCATTCGTCACTCAAAAATTATGATTATATTGCTGTTGATCATAAAATATTCTGAGTTGGTTTTACGATCATTTTTTATCACAAATTATGCAAAGTCATAGGTTTAACATAATTAGTGCTATTTAATTTAGTAGTTCATTTTTTTCTTAAGTTTGTACTCATCTTTGTGCCGCATCATGTGTATACATTGGAAGTGGTTTAAAATCTTGCGAGCTATCACGTAAACATAAATCTTGGTGCATAGTGAGTTGGCATTTTGAAATTGCTTAATTTTTTGCAAAATACTACAAGACTTTTATTGCAAAACTTGTAGTATAAAAATGATTTTATTGAGTTTAATCTGCTATGTCACAAATTGATGTATTGGTACCTATAAAGGAAATTGCTGTTGACCGTACAGAAGTATTGTCAATTAAGCGCAATGACCTTGTGCCTTTACTCAGCGATCAGTATCGGTTAAATCATTATGCCGATCAGTTGATTCAGGCACAGGCTGTGTTATTGGATGGTGTCGACCCAATATTGACACAACAACTCAGTCAAACCATTGAACAATTGATTCAGGCTTTGGCCGACTCAAAAAAATATCTGAAAAACCGAAAATTTAATGCCTTGCAAAAGTGGTTAGGCATTGATTTGGAATATGGTTCAGGGCAGGTGGAGTACTATAAAAATCTGGATCAGCTATTAGACCGTGCCAATCATTTGAGCCAAAAGTTACAGTTAGAAATTCAAAAGTCGCAATCTCGTTTGAATCAATTACAAGGCTTACGCGAACAAATGGCGCGCTATATTGTCGCTGCCGAAGAGTTTCTTGTTGAATATCCGCAGTTTGTAAAAAAACAGCATCCACTGGATAATTTTGCAGAGCGATTGTCCAAGAAAATAAATACCTTACAAACCTTACAGGCGAGTAATGATATTGCAATTACACAAATGCAGCTTTCACAGCAATTATCTTTTAGCTTGCTTGACCGTTTTAAAGAAGCGCAACAAGTGTTAATTCCGGCTTGGCAATATCATGTCAAACAAAGTCGGCAAAGCAACTCGACAAGTAGCTTGGAAAAGCTAGATAATAGCCGTGAAAATTTGATTAAAACTTTAAAAAAATCATTAGAGAATTCCTCTAAGTCTTAGAAATATAAGGTGAGTTATGACCGATTTTGATGCCAAGAATTTACCCGTTGAAGCAACAACAGAATTGACTGAACAAAAGTTTCAGCAGCTCAATTTGCAAGAGATTGGCTTGCAAGCTTCTGACTTTAATGAAGTGATTGCTGCTCGTAAAGAATTGGCAGATTTAAGTCATAACAGTGTGGCTGAGTATGGTAAAAATATTGCCACCAAAACATCGACTTATACCGATGAGTTATTAAATCTTGTACAGAACAAAGATCTTGATGCCACAGGGCAAAAACTCAATCAGGTGGTGCAAGTCGCGCAGCAGTTAAATACCAATAGTATTTTAAGCAAGTCTAAAAGTTCAGGTTTTTTTGGCGGCTTGTTGAGTAAATTTAAAGGCGCGAAACAAAGTTTTGATCAACACTTTAACAGCACCAAAGAACAGATCGATAGCTTAGTGAAGGAAATTGAAACTTCACAAAGTGGTTTGAAGGCACGTGTGAATACCTTGGATAAAATGTTTGAAGGTGTTCAAGATGAATATAAACAACTTGGTGTTTATATTGCAGCAGGGAAACTGAAAGAACAGGACATTCAACAGGAAATTGCGACCTTAACTACTCAAGAACAAGATCAAGCGACGACACAAAAAGTCTATGACCTGAATCATTTGGCGAATAATCTAGAAAAACGCATTAGTGACTTGCAGATATTACAGCAGTCAGCGATGCAGACTTTGCCAATGATTCGTATTATTCAATCCAACAATTTAATGTTAGTCGATAAGTTTTATGCGATTAAAAACATTACTTTGCCTGCATGGAAAAACCAAATTAGTTTGGCAATTTCCCTACAAGAACAAAAGAACAGTGTGCAATTGGCCAATAGCATTGATGATGCGACCAATGACCTGTTAAAGCGTAATGCTGACTTGTTGCACCAGAACTCTGTGGATACTGCGAAAGCTAACCAACGTTCCGTGATTGATATTGAAACCCTTGAACATGTTCAAAATACCCTCATTAAAACTGTTAATGATGTGATTCAAATTCAGAAAGAAGGGGTGCAGAAACGTGAAGAAGCAACTACACGTATTCGTGCATTGCAAAATAATCTGAATCATTTAGTAATTGAATCAAGCACCAGTGGTTCCAATCCTTCTTCATAAATATGAGGGAGGTTCATTAGAGCTCAAGGAGAATATATTTGCCTCCCATTGATGAATATGCACTAAACCCGCAGCAACTCAATGCGGGTTTAAAAACCATTAAGCAGCGGCAACGTAATTTGGTGCTGTTGTCTTTGACCAGTTTTTCATTATTGATTGTGTCGGTTGTTGGTTTGTTTATCCAACAAGATATGGTTTATAGCTTTTTTGGTATAAGCCAAACGGTTCAGCAGTTGCATGTTCCTGTAAGTGCCGGCGAGGTTGCCAGTCATTTAGGTCATCAGTTTGATTATTTTGTTAATTTTCTATCCTTTATGGGCTGGTTATTCTTAAAATTACTTGTGTCTTTTATTGGAGCATTCTTTTTAGTGGGATGCTTAAAGAAATTCCAATTTTTTAGAATCCGCTTTCAATCTTTTGTACTGAAGTTTGTTGGTTGGTTATTGTCTTTTATTCTGCTGTGGTCAGGTTTGACTTATGTGCAGTATGACTTGAAAGATAATGATCAAGCCGCGTATCAAAAATGGGTTCAGTACGATAAAAATATTCAAGACAGTCGTTTAGCGCAAGAACTGAAAGAGGCGGAAGTGGCGACTACAGTTCAGGCTTATTTATATGCTCAAGCGGCTTTGTTACATAAGCCCGTAGATCGTGCGACAGCGATCCCTTATGTGCAGAGTTTAATTAATTCAGAACAGCAAAATCCTGCGAAGTTTCGTGAATATGGATTTCAACCTGAACAGCTCTGGACCATGCAGAATCAGCTTTTTGCCAAGACCATGACACCAATGGCGCAGAGTGTCGAAACTCAGGTTAGTCAAGCCAATATTATTGATAGCGTTGTGCGTTGGATTCTAATTGGACTTATTGCGTTAACATTGGTTTTAAGTAGCATTCTTTATCTTTTGGCGCAGCAATTTAAGTCAAGAATTGCACGTATCGAACAGGGAATAAATTGATTTAATCAACTCTCTGCCATTGGGATTTAAGAAAATGATCTTATAAGAAAGCCCCCAGACTGTATTCAGTATGGGGGCTTTCTTATTACCTTTTATTTACGTGCTCATGCTAGATTTTAATTAACTCGCACGCAGTAACATTTGTCTTAACTCTTGAGTAGAAAATGTTTGGTCATTTATCACACCATCGACAATGTAGTATGGAATAGGGTGCTTACCTAAAGATTTAACATATTTAGTCAATTCGTGTTGGTAATCTGCAATCTCTTTATGTTGAATAGAGCGCAGAACTTTAGTGCCATCTAAGTCAATACCTTCAATAATATCTTTTAAGATTCGAACATCAGCAATGTCTTTACCATGAGCAAAAAGGGCATGGAATAGCGCTTGGGTAAGAGCATATTGGTCGAGTGTATTATCGAGTGCGAGTATGGCTTGGTGCGCAAGCTGACTATTCGGCATACGCTTCATATGTTCAATATTGACAATTATATCTTCGCTATACGCTGCAAATTTGATCATTTCTAACTTACGATTTGCTGCGACTGAGCCATATTTTTCTGTTAGATATTTGAGCACATCTAAACCCTGCTCAGGTATTTCAGGCACGATTTGAATTGGCAATAATTCCACACGTGTTGCTGTATGTTCATTCCAGTTTTGCTTCAATTTTTGAAATGCGACATAACTCATGGGATAAACAATATCAAAGACAAATTCAATTTTCATATTTGCGCTCACTGCGTACTTTTTGCTGTTTTAATCGATTTTCACTACTGATTCTTTAGCTTTTTTGAGGGATAAGTCGTTTTTTGATACGGCTATTCACTTCACCTTTCTATCGATTTAATGCGGATTTTCTGAATTGAAACTTAAAACTTTATATGTGTTTTGTAAGGCTATTTGCATTAAAAATATGAAAGGAGTTTTCAGCATATAAATAATAAAATGTGGGGCTTATCACATTATTTTCTGTTCTTATGCTATGTGTTAATGTTAGAATAATTAGATAGTATTCTGATTTAGAAAGATATTTCTGCTATTGATTGGTAAAACCGATCATTTTTATAAAAACAAACCGTTTCACCTATTTAATGGTTTGTTCTATGATTCTCTCATCAAATAAATTTACTCCTTTGGAGACGTTAGCAATGTTAGATCAAAATACTTCTGCTCAATTAAAAACCTTACTTGAACGCCTTGAAGGCCCGATTGAAATCGTCGCAACTTTAAACGGTACAGACAAGTCTGACAAAATTAAAGAACTGGTAACTGAAGTTGCTGCTTTGTCTAACCTTGTTACTGCTCGTTTCGATGGCGATAACAGCCGTGCACCAAGTTTTGGTATTGCAAAAGCAGGTGAAACACCACGTGTATTCTTCGCCGGTCTACCGATGGGCCACGAGTTCACATCTTTGATTCTAGCTTTGCTACAAACTTCAGGTTATGCACCAAAAGTGTCTGATGAAGTTCTTGCTTCTATTAAAGGCTTAGGTCTTAAAGCTGATTTTGATGTATTTGTATCACTCAGCTGCCATAACTGTCCTGACGTAGTTCAAGCACTAAACTTGATCGCAATTTACAACCCTGGCACAACTGCAACCATGATTGATGGTGCATTCTTCCAAGACGAAGTCGAAGAACGCAAAATCATGGCCGTACCAATGGTATTCCAAGACGATGAACACATTGGTCAAGGTCGTATGACTTTGGAAGAAATCATTGCCAAATTAGACACCAACTCTGCTGCAAAAGATGCTGAAAAACTCAATGCGAAAGATGCCTTTGATGTGTTGGTGATTGGTGGTGGCCCTGCGGGTAATACCTCAGCAATCTATGCTGCACGTAAAGGGATCAAGACCGGTATCGTGGCTGAACGCATGGGCGGTCAGGTGATGGATACCATGGACATCGAAAACTTTACATCGATTCAAAAAACACAAGGCCCTAAGTTTGCTGCTGAAATGGAAGCACATGTACGTGAGTACGGTGTGGATATCATGAACTTGCAACGTGTATCGAACATTAAAGGTGCTGATGAAACTGCCAACGGTTTAGTTGAAGTGACTTTAGAAAACGGTGCAAAACTTGAATCTAAAACAGTGATTCTTTCTACCGGAGCACGCTGGAGAGAAATGAATGTTCCAGGTGAACAAGAATACCGTACTCGTGGTGTAGCTTACTGCCCACACTGTGATGGTCCATTGTTCAAAGGTAAACGTGTTGCGGTCATTGGCGGTGGTAACTCGGGCGTAGAAGCTGCAATTGACCTTGCTGGTATTGTTGAGCATGTGACTTTGGTTGAGTTTGATACCAAACTTCGTGCTGACCAAGTGCTTCAAGACAAATTAAATAGCTTGCCAAACACCACTGTGATCATGAATGCATTGTCTACAGAAGTGGTGGGTGATGGTTCACAAGTGACTGCTTTGAAATACAAAGACCGTGCAACTGATGAAATCAAAACTGTTGAATTGGCTGGGATCTTCGTACAAATCGGTTTGTTACCAAACACTGACTTCTTAAAAGAAACAGCTGTGGAACTATCAAACCGTGGTGAGATCGTGATTAACGAGCGCAACGAAACCAATGTGAAAGGTGTATTTGCTGCGGGTGACTGTACAACAGTACCTTACAAACAAATCATCATTGCGACAGGTGAAGGCGCGAAAGCATCACTTTCAGCATTCGATTACATTATTCGTTCAGGTCAATAATGAAAGAAAAGGTCAGTGTGTTCCTCATACACACTGACCTAATATTGAGATAAGTTTTTATTATCATTTTTGAATATTGTTGTTCTCAATATTCTCGTTTTACAGGAACTTTGGACGCTAACATCCAAGTTCCTTTTTTTTGTCTGCAAAAAAAGAACCAAAATGTCCCCACACATTTTGATCCTATTCGTTGCCCAACTTTTTTTGTTTTACAACCTTATTGTTATACTTTCCCCAAGGTTGTCTTTTTAATATCTGTAATACTGAATGCAATATAAGCCACCAGTATTCAAGCGACTTCATTTGCTATCTCAGCATTTAAGATTTGAACAAATTCAAACCTTTAAATTTTTCCATCAATTGTTCTTGGTTTTCCACGTGATCTGGATGAGGAATAATGCACTCAATTGGACAAACGGAAACACAAGTTTGATGCTCGTAGAAGCCCACACATTCCGTGCAGCGATCTACATCAATTTCATAGACCTTTGTGCCTTCATAAATCGCATCATTTGGGCACTCGGGTAGACACATATCACAGTTGATACATTTATCCGTAATCAACAAAGCCATAATTGCAACTTAAGCCTGATAAGCCAAAGACAATGCAGAAATATCTGCCGTCGAATTTGGTAAGTTTCGAATCAGTAGAGCAAATGCTATATCGACATCGGCAGGAACGGGAATATCCACAATGTGACCAGAGCCTTTGGCATCTTCAATCAAGTTACCTTTTTTGTCTTTAATTTCAGTTAGTGTAAAAGTGATATTGCCCGATGTGGTCATCAGTTCTAAGGAATCGCCAACTACAAAACGGTTTTTCACATCAATTTTAATGTAGTCGCCATTACGCTCTAAAACTTCGCCACAGAACTGTTGATGATCAAAGCGTGAAGAACCAGTTTCATAGTTTTGATATTCGCTGTGTACATGACGGCGCAAGAAACCTTCGGTATAGCCGCGGTTCGCAAGTCCTTCAAGTTGTGACATCAGTGATGGGTCAAAGGCTTTGCCTGTAAGGGCATCATCAATCGCTTTACGATAAATTTGCGCAGTACGGGCACAGTAGAAGTAGGATTTAGTTCGACCTTCAATTTTTAGAGAATGAATGCCCATTTTCGCTAAACGATCGACATGCTGGACGGCACGTAAATCTTTAGAGTTCATAAAGTAAGTACCATGTTCGTCTTCTTCAGCTGCAAACATGTCTTCTTCATTGCGTTGTAATAAAACCGGCTCGCCAAATTGGTGTTGTTCTAAGGCGTGTTGCTCATCGGCATCTTTATTTTCACAGCATTTACTTTCTTTGAATGCGTCCTCAACTTGAGTGACAGGAATTACATCACCAGTTTCGTCTTCTGCTGCATCGTGAATTTTATAGTCCCAACGGCATGCATTGGTACATGCACCTTGGTTCGCATCACGTTTATTCATATAGCCTGAAAGTAAGCAACGACCGGAATAAGCCATGCACAATGCGCCGTGTACGAAAACTTCAATTTCCATATCAGGCACATTCTGCTTAATTTCTTCAATTTCTTCGATGGAAAGTTCACGTGACAAAATGACACGTGTTAGCCCCATATTTTTCCAAAACTTCACCGTAGCCCAGTTCACTGCATTGGCTTGAACAGATAAGTGTATAGCCACTTCAGGGAAGTTCTCACGCACCATCATAATCAAACCAGGGTCTGACATAATCAGGGCATCTGGATTCATGGCAACTACAGGTTCAAGGTCACGAATGAAATTTTTAAGTTTGGAATTATGCGGTTGGATATTGACCACTACATAGAATTTTTTGCCTAAGGCATGGGCTTCAGTAATACCAATTTTTAAATTGTCATGGTCAAAAGCATTATTACGAACACGTAAGCTATAACGTGGCTGACCTGCATAAACCGCATCGGCACCATAGGCAAAAGCATAGCGCATGTTTTTCAGTGAGCCGGCAGGAGAGAGGAGTTCAGTTACGTGTTGAATAGTCATGTCTTTAAAGGCATACAAAAATTACGCCTTTTATTTTAGCCATCTAAAAAAAGGATTCAACCTAGTAAAACAGTTGGGATTTCAAGATGTTCCATTTTCTAGCTGCTTTAAAATTTGGCAGCTATCTACACGAGAAGTTTCATTACAGGCGGCACGAAGCTGTTTTAATTGCTTTTTGAAATTTTGTAATTCTTTAATTTTTTCAGAAACTTGAATAATATGCTGATCAATTAATTGATTGACCATTTGACAGCTTTGCGCAGGCTGTTGTTCTAATTCAAGCAGGCTTTTAATTTCATTGAGGGAAATATCGAGGTCACGACAACGTTTAATAAAAATCAGCCGTTTGAGCGTTTCTTCATCATAGTAACGATAATTATTTTCTGCACGAAAACTCGGCTTCAGCAGCTTTTTCTTTTCATAAAACCGAATTGTATCGCTGCTCAGACCAGTTAGTTGAGCCAATTCTTTAATCAAAAAATATTTTGTAGTAGACATACTTGACCTTGGAGTTACTCCATAGTTTTAAATGATCATAATACAAACAGTGGAATTGGAAAATGGCCTGTACTTGTAGTCATGAACCTGCACCGAAAAAGCCAGACAGCAAATTTAGAACAGCTTTGTGGATAGCTCTAGTCATCAACTTTGTGATGTTTTTGGTGGAACTCGTTGGTGGCATGTATGCACATTCTTCTGCGCTCTGGGCAGACGCACTCGACTTTTTTGGTGATGCGGTTAACTATGGTGTATCACTCGCAGTATTAGGTGCAAGTTTATATTGGCGTGCATCGGTTGCTTTTGCAAAAGGTTTAGTCATGGCACTATTTGGCTTCGTTGTCATTGCAAAAGTGATATATGCCTATGTACAAGGCATACCTCCTGAAGCAATCACAATGGGTACAATAGGTATACTAGCCTTAATTGCAAATATTGTTTGCGCAGTATTTTTATATGCATTTCGTGACGGTGATTCAAATATGAAGTCTGTTTGGTTATGCAGTCGCAATGATGTTATCGGTAATGCGGCAGTGATATTTGCAGCAATAGGCGTATTTGGAACAGGAAGTATGCTACCTGATATTATTGTTGCATTTATTATGGCAGTACTGGGGTTAACTGGCGGCTATCAAGTAATGAAAAAAGCTCAGCAAGAACGAGTGCAAAGTGCTGAACAGAAAACCAGCTGTTCATAGCCATTTAGCAAAAATATTTTATGTCGAGCAATGCACGTTTTTAATCTTTTTATGAGAAATAAGTTTATGAACCGGCATTTTATTTTTAATAAATTTTACGTATTTTAATCAAGTCATTATATTTGTTTTGACGCTCAAATTATTTTTTATAATTTATAAATATTAATGGTTTAGTTGCTAATTTGATGTGAAAAACAATTTAAATGAACTAGCTTTTAATAATTATATTTTTAGTATTAGATGATTTGGAAAAAAGTGGCTCAGCTGTTTTAAGGTTCATGGTTGGTTTTAAGCTATAATGCACGGCCATAGAGGATGTAAATTCTATACGTACACTGTGCTTATGAGCCAATGGCTTAATTTTTTAAAGTTTGGCACTTCAGGTAAAAAAATGTCAAAGAAACAAGACATCATTCACACTGCACTGAAACTGTTTAACACCTATAGCTATAACTCTATTGGTATTGATCGGATTATCAGTGAATCTGGTGTTGCAAAAATGACGTTTTATAAATATTTCCCATCCAAAGCTAAATTAATTGAAGAATGTCTCGTGACCCGAAATCTTAATTTACAGGAGTCACTTGATGCTGCAATTGCTCAATGTGATCCAAAAGATTATTTATCTCATATTAAAACAATATTTGCTTGGTACGATGCATGGTTTCGATCAGCAGATTTTAATGGATGCATGTTTCAAAAAGCAGTAGAAGAAATTTCAAAGGTTTATCCTTCTTCTTTACAACCTGCAATTGATTATAAAGAATGGTTAAAGTCTAAACTAAGTTATGCACTTCGACGTGTAGGCATACAACAACCCGATCAGCTTGCGGCATTTTTATCGAGTATTTTAGATGGTATGACCATTCAAGCGCAGATTGATCCAAATCAAGTAAATTTGGATGATTATTGGAAACGGGTCTACACACTCATTCAATTAGAATTGGCATGAGCATTACAATGCTTAATTAGAAGGATTGAACGACACTCGAATTTCTTTAGGCTTGATTGAGCAGTGAAGAAGTTAAGTTATAACGTGCTTAAAAAATAAAAAAGCGCGGTTATTCTAGGAATAACCGCGCTTTGCTGATAATGGTGTGCTACAAATCATTGACTATGTTAGCGGCAGTGAATGATTTGTATTTTGAACGCTTTAGACGTCTTCTTTTATTTATTTTTACCCTCTGAATGCATCGTGTCATTCGGTTTTTCAGCAAAATAGACAGACCTGTCTTTTTGATCTAGATTATAGGGGATTAAAATTGTAAAACAATATAGCAATGATTTATTTTTAATCATCCTGTTTAAATTAACTTATTATTTTTTAAGTGTTATTTAGGGGAGTTAAATTCATTATCTTATTTGTGTAGTTTTTCTAATGAGTTTTTTGAATTTTTAGTAACATGCTTGAGACTTCGTTTTACATATCTAAACATCTTTGATGTTTCCTATGATTAAATAAAGTCTATTTTTTGATTAAAATAATGGGTGGTGTATCAAAAAGTATGCTAAAAAAAAGCAGGTTGAATTTTGATAAAATAGAGAAATGCAAATAACTCTAGAAATCAAATGTCCAACCTGCCTCAGTGACAGTATAAAGAAAAATGGCATCAA